>CAYFHZ010000303.1:0-4655 GCA_964342535.1 uncultured Bacteriovoracaceae bacterium
TTAATTCTTCTAGACAAAACTGGCAATACGTCCTCTAAAGTTTTCTCATCGAGATACTGGAAAACAGAATTACATAATCCGAGATCAAATCTTAACTTTTTATGATCCTTTTTTTTACACCAGCTCTCAATTGTTTCTTGTGCAATAATTAATTGTGTTGACTCCACTGGTTGAAGTTTTTTACTTGCTAATTTTTTAAAGGCTAACTCTGATGGCTCTATCGCCATGGCCTTATATGGAATAAATTTTTTACACACCTTTTGAAAAAGCACACCAAAACCTGCTCCTAGATCAATAATACTACTTATATCAACTTGTTCTAAGTCAAAGAATGATTTTAAGTATAAAGCATGCTCTTTAGCATTACCGATACAATCCATTGTCTGTGGTTGTGAATAATTCTGTTTCCAGTAATTTTCATCAAACCCCTGCATACTTAATAAAATTCAACCTTCACAGGACAGTGATCGCTCACTTCTTTATACTGAATACCTAAAGTAAGAGAGCTGACTTCTCTACATCTTAATTTTTGACAAAATGAATGAAGTTTCGTTTTAGAATAGCGAGATCCTAGGAAACCTTTTTCGAAAACAATATGATCTAATAGAGACGACTCTTCTTTATTATCATTAATATCTAGTCCTGACCAATATGATGAACATTTCAAAGATTTTGAAGCCGTTTGAGCATCAATTTTTCTAAGCATTTCAGAAAAATTTCTATAATCGATATCACCTTTGTTATATCCAGTTGTATTAAGATCTCCCATGAGGATAATATCTCTTCGTCCTTCTTTTTTTAATTCATAAACGAGCTCTTCCATTAGGTTATACTGAACTGCTCTTTGATCATAACTTGTCAAACTTGAACCAGCTTTTAGATGTAACCCTATAACAGTAAACTTTCTTCTTGTTTTTATTTCTTGAAAATGTCCAACAAGGGCAGGTCTAAGTCTTCCACACCCCTTCGTTGACGAATTATTTGGATTAGCTAAACGGTGATCTTCGTAAGCTTTTAAAAGCTTATATTTTCTCTTAGCATACATAAAACCAATTTTTTGTCTTCCTGCTCCACCGCAACGACTTAAATAGAGATTATAATTTTTAAGTTTAGTTGAAACAAACTCCTTAAATGAATTTGCATTAACAATCTCCTCAACTGTAATAAAATCAGCATTGAGCTTATTAAAGATACTTAATAATTCTTCTTTATTGGTACTATTAGACTTATGGTCAAATGTTCGAATATTATACGTGACAAAAGAGGTACTTGCGTAGAGAAATGCTGTTTGAGTAAAAACACAAAAAATCATCCAAAATTTGATAAATTTCATTATTTTTCTTTCCTTGAAAAATTACCCTTTTATCAAATAATTTATTTTACACTCTGGCAATTATTTAGAGATAATTTATGTGATTTATATTGAAATAGGAGTGCATATGAAGTTAGTAATATTTTTCTTGTTATACCTTAGTGTTGTTGTCGGCCATGCTTCGGTAAAAACGGAACTTCATCTTTTTTCAAATGATGATCAATGTTTAAGCACTCGAGAGTACATAACAACATATAAATTCTTAAAAGATAAAAAAGAATACGGTCTCAAGGAGCAAGAACTTCAAAAAACTGCAGATACTGTGAGCCAAGGGTGTTCTGGATCATCACAACGTTTTATAAACGTGTTAAAAACCTTAGTTAAGCTTGGTGTTGATACAAGGTCAAGTATTGAATATGCTATAAACTTCATACATAAATCTGATGCCTATACCGAAGTTTTTATAGAAGTGTTCAAAAGGTCTTATGATCCCGTTTACCTAAACTTAGATGCCCTTACTTCCTTAAAAATGTCATTAAGGTTATCTAAGGACTACAAGGGAAAACTTGAAAATTCCTTAAGTGATTTCAAAGAACTCGTAGATTTCTGTCTTGATGATGATTCGATGAAACTCTCTGTTCCTAAGTGTGGTCAAATAGCAATGAACATCACTGCATTAGGGGAAAAATTCGAAGAACCCATCGCAGATGCCTTTATTAATGCTTTCAAATTTATTCAAGAAGATAAAGAAGGCCCACAACTTGTTAAATCTAAGGCACTTGCTATCTCGCAAAAAATTATAACAAATGGACCTATCGCTGTTGATAACTTTAAGAAATTTTATCTTTTTGCTACTTCTAAAAAGGGGCTAGGAAAAACAGCGAAAGACGCTTTATCACAAGCTTTAATTCTAGCAGAAAGAACTCTACCTAAAAAGTAGTTCTAAGAGAGAACCCTGAAATATACTTTTGTGAAAAAGAATTAAACAATACCGTTGGAGTAAAGGCAACAGGTCCAAAAATTCTCTTTTTATATTTCTCCTGTTCTTGTGCAACATCTTCCCAATGAGTACTAACGAAAAATGATCCCACTGCGAGAGCTGCGGATAGAGGCGACAAATTACTTGTATCTGACTCATCTCTTACAACTTCAGCAACAGCAATAGACAAGCTCAAATTAGCAAAGGATGAAACCCACCTTAGTTTTTGACCTAAACGCTTAAGTGAATTAATTTCTTCTTCAGCAAGCCTTTCAAGAGTTAACTGTTCTCTTTTTGATTTTCGAGGGTAAGCTTTCAACTTATTATAAGATGAGGCATAAGGTCTATAGTGTGAACCATACCAATAACTTATTCCTAAAATACCTGCACTAACTGCCATACCAATACTTGGTACGATTTCATTTCCATCTTCTTTTGCTTTATCAGAAAGTTCAGATGAAGCAGATAGACTCGTAAGAAAGGTGGCCATTGAAGAAACTTGAATTGCCCAAAACTGACTACTACTATCTGATTCCTGTCTTGCTTCAATTGTAATACGATCAGACGCTCTTGGTGTCACATTTAATTCCGGATAATCTAAGTTTTGTCCAAAGACTGATGTTGAAAACAGAATACATACCAATAGAAATTTCATTTCCCCTACCTTGAATTTTATAAAATTATCTTTACAGTTAAAGTGTATCAAAAATTAAAAAAAAGGGTTCCTATGAAATTTTTTCTGCTATTTATTTTCTTTATACAACATATATATGCGGCCAATAATGTTGGTATCATTTTAAAAAAACAAGGGCATGTAGAAATTCTCTCAAATCCAAGTAAAAAGATTATTAAAAAAGGAAAGACTGTACTCTACGAAGGAACATACTACAATTTGGCAAATGCTAAGCCTGGAATGAGAATTCAAAATGGTAATATTTTAAGAACGGGTAATAAATCTAAAGCTAAAATTGTATATAAAAATGGTGATCAATTCAATATTGGTGAGGGGACCGCTTACGAAGTATTATGGAAAAAAGATAATAATAACAAAAAAGAATCCTCTACAACAGTAAATCTTATTTATGGCACCCTAAGAGGCATTGTGAGTAAAAAAGGCCCTCGAAACAATATGAAAGTTAAATCTCGTAATGCAGTGATGGGAGTGAGAGGTACAGATTTTCATATTTCTCAAAAAGGTACATCAGGAGAAACTTCTGTAACTGTCATTCGTGGAGAAGTAAAAGTTACTGATAAGCCGATTAAAGCTTCTAAGGAAGCTCCTAAAGAAATCAAAGTTAAACAAGGCTTTTCAGCATTAGTAAAAACCTTAGAAGCAAGACGTAAGAGTAAGGTGACCCATATTACTAAAATCGATCTAAATCAAACAACTAAAAACCAACTCGTATCCATACATAAAGACTCTAAAGTAAAGCCACAGGCGCAAGATCTTGTAACTGATAAAAAAATGAGTAATGAACTTAAAAAGCTTGAGAAGAAAGCTGTTGATACGACACTTGAAGATATAAAGGAATATCAACCTGCTGTATATGAAAAAATGGTTAAAGCAAAAGTAGATTCAATAGATAAGGTCAATGCTACAGTTGTGGCACAAGCATTTAAGGTTGCTCCTAAAAAGCGAGAAAAGAAAAGTTTTGATGATCTTGAAATTGAAGTTGAAGATGATGCCTATGATAAGTACTTTTCAGAGGATGAATAACACCCTCTGAAAATATTTTCTATTGAAGAACCTGATCTCTTCCTAATGTTCTGTACTCTTTGTCTGTTTCTGGATGAATTAATGTCTCTCTATTTTTATAAATTCTTGGAGTTTTATACAGCATTTTCACCGCCTGAAACTTTGGCATAATCATATATTTATCAGGATACATTTCCTTTAGAGTCTTACTAATTAATTTTGCCTTAGATGCTGGCATACTTGGAAATAAATGATGCTCAGTATGGTATCCAAAATTAAGATGAAAAAATTCTAAAACAGGATTATTTGAAACTGTAAGCGAGTTTACTAAAGGATCGTTCACTCTTGTTAAGGGTGATATATTATGATTTGTTGAAATATAACTCATTACTGTATAATTTTGAGCCATAAATGGTATTATTGCCATCCATAACCAATTCTCAAAACCTACAAAATAAAGGTATCCCATAACAATTCCAACCATAAGAATAAATTCTTTGGTAACCTGCTTATGATCCATCTTATCCCACATCTTATTTCCAAATCTCATATAAACTTGATTAAGAACGGCTTGAAATGAAAACCAGTAAAAAAAGTATACATAACTTCTTAAATAACCAGAACCTGGACTAAGTGGGAAAACAAATTTCATAAATCTACTTCTTTTC
>CAYFHZ010000304.1:0-4651 GCA_964342535.1 uncultured Bacteriovoracaceae bacterium
TTATATTAAATAATAAATTCTTATCGATACTTGCATAATTTGCTAGTAGAATCGAGTCTTGTGAGAAATGATAAAAATCAGGTTGAATGTAATCAGTTATACTTATGCCTCGCTAATTCGAAATAATAAGAAGAATTAAAGTCACCTAAAGTCACGAGTTGTAGAAGATAATATTTGAGATTTTTGAGATCCTTCTTTAACTTTGAAAGGTAAAACCTTCTTTTCTCATTCGTAAGTAAACCAGATTTAACTTTAATAGTTGATACTAGGAAACGATTAAATTGATAATCATCTCTCAATCTGAAATATATATTTTTAAAATAAAGGTCTTGAGAGTCATGTAAAAAATCATATGCTTTTGTAATTGATGAATGCAAGTTTTTATCTATATTATCACTTCGTCTAAAAAAAAGAAGAAAATCTGGTTGTTTTTCTAGGTTATAATTTAAAGATTCGACGAATTTTACATACTCTGTATGAGATCCATTTTCAAAAATAAGAGGTGCCCATACAAAAGGTAAAAGTTTTCCGTAAAAGTAAGATTTATATTTTTTACGATATGATGACATTTGCAAATCGATGTCAAACTCTGACAAAAACTTATTTTTAAAATTTAGGTCTACTCCTTGAAAAAAATAAATAGTAAGACGATCGAAGAGATTTGTATTTTCAATTTTTGATTTAATAGATGATAGTAAAGCAAAAAATATTTGAGATACTTGTTCCCTATTTTGATTTTTGAGTTCAGATTCAAATACATGATAGATGAAATCTTTTTCCATAATGGCCCTAATGAGTTTATCACTCATAGCTTGATTTCCATCCTTAAGGTATAGCAAGACTTCAAAGAGTCTTGCCAATAAATGCTTATGTGAATTTAGCTTCTTTAATAGTATATAAGTTTCTTCCTGTCCCAAATGCTCACTCATTTTAAATTGTTCATAGAGACTTAGAAATGTCTGATAACGAGCATCTAATTTTTGCTTACCAAGGATTCGTTTGAACGACTTAGGAATTGGAATTTCCAAATTTCCGACTTGATACATAAAGTAAGCAGTCTTATTTAGTGATTCTTTATAACAGTCAAAAAAATCTTTTTTTTCATTTAAATCTTTTAAAAAAAGTCCAAGAATGATTTCTTTGTTAGTAATACTTATTTTTTTACAATTAAAATCACGAAGTTTAGTCTCGAGTCCAAAGTCATAAGGAGTAATATAAGGAATAATGTCGAAATATTCTGAATCTAAATTTGTTAAATTGAATACATCATTCCAGTTTTTTTTTTGTCTTTTAGGTAAGACTGGGCATAAACTGGAGAAACGATTGATATTAAGCTTACAGAATTAATTTCTTCAATAAGCTGTTTTTTAAAGTAAAAAGCAACAACAGCCACAATAAGAAATAGAAGTGCAATTATATACAATAATGTAGAGCTAACATAAGTCTTTGAACTCGATTTTTTTTGCTTCTCACTAATTCGGATATGAGCACCAGCCTTGACCTCTGACTCTGCTTCAAACCTTCTTTTCTTAATTGGTTCAGGGTTTTCGTCTACATCAGAAACTTCCTCTAAAATCTCGACATCTTTATCAGTATCAGTAAGTTCTTTTGGAAGTGTTTTCTGAATCAAAGTAATATCTTCAGCTTGTTCTTCAATTTGTTCTTCTGGCTGGTCTAACTCTAGCCCATCAGTATTAATTTCATAACGATTTTCTTCTTTTGGTGCTTCAGTAGGTAGCTCACTATGAGAATCGACTGCTGTATCTTCAATTTCAAGCTCTGGCTCAGAAAAATCAAACCCTGAATTTGCTTTTGCCTCTAGTTCATCAATAACACTTTGCTGAGATGCACTGGCCTCTTGAACAGGATTAAAATCTTGTTTATGATTTGTATTTATATATTTTTCAACAAGCTCATTTTCTCTTACAAAAAACCAATATCCATTTCCAGAGCAAACTTCATCATCCCCTTTTATAGAGCTTGATGAAATTAACTCTTGTATCTTACCCTTCGATACTGGCCCAAGGATATGATTATTTTTTGTTCTTATAAGCCAATTTTTATCAGTCATTATATTGCTAACCCTATTAAAGAAGCTAGGTCCTCATCACTAAACCTTAATCCTAAGCTAAAAGTATAAACATGAAATTCTGACTCTCTAGCAATGTCTTCTGCCATAACCTTAGCATGAAAGATATTCCAAAGCCTCACTTCACTAGAAACTCTCACCTTCATTCCTATATCTTCTCTATAATCAAATAAATCAGTAGTGAATCTTAGCCCATAGTCAGGCATAAGGTAATCAACACCTAAACCACCTGTAGTTTCAATAAGACCTGCTCTTAGAGCAAATGCCCCTAAATTTCTACCTATCATTGCATTAAATCTAAATTCAGATTTATTAACTTCTGTTTCGTCTGTAACTTGTGGAGTTCCATCATCTACGACAGTTGTTGTAATTGTTCTACGCTCTAAGCTAGTTGTATCACCAGAAATAATCCCGAATCTAAAAAATCGTTCAGGCCCTGGAATTAAATCAATTTCAGCTAGAGTTCTAGAACCATCTTGATTATTCACACCTGTAAATACGGCAACGTTTGTTTTGAATCGATTCATTCGTCCGACAATTCGATTAACCCCTGCAAGAGTCTCATTTACTCTGTCAACAACCTCTTCATCTCTTAGAAGTTTTCCAACTGTTCCTTTTCCAGCTTTAACATCTGCAATAATCTCTTTCAAATCTGAAACAGAAGAATCAACTTTTTTCAGGATTGGCCCAATATCTTCTAATTTATTCATGAAAGAATCATCTTGATATCTATCGGTTTCAAAAGCGAGTTGTTCTGTAGTCTTTCGTAAATTTTCAACAATTTGATTAATTTTAGTATCATTATCATCTAAAAGTGTTTTAATCGATTTAGATATATCATTTGCGTTATGACTGAATGAATTGATTTCTGAGACAATTTGCTTAATCGCATTCTGATTATCATCTGTATATAAAGATTCTTTAATGGCCTTAGTAATAACTTTTACATCCTTTAATATTTCAGAAGCATCTTTACTAAGCTGTTCAAACCCTGCACCCGATTCATTTGGAATCATTTCCCCTTCAGTTAACCTAGGAGCATCAGAATCTCCGAGGTAAATATCTAAATATTTATCTCCAAGAAAACCTACACTTTTTATTCTTAAGATAGAGTATTGAGTAATTTTAATTTGTTTCAGAATTTCAAATCTAACAAGTGCTTGTGAACCACTTAATTCGATTGATTTAATTCTACCAGCAACAATACCAGCTACTTTAATAGACGATTTCTCATAAATACCAGTCGCATCATTAAGTATTGTCTGGTATTCAACAAAATCCCCAAAGCTCGCTTTATTACTTGTAATATGTAAAGACACTACCACCAAAGACGCAATGGCCAACAAGGTAAGCATCCCTACTTTTAATTCACTCAATTAAATACCTCGCTAAAAATAACTTATTACTATTGTAACGCATGAACGTAAAAAGGCTAGAAATTATACCATTTTGAACTGATATTTTTTATTTTGAAAGCTCTAGAAATCTTTGAATCACTGGGTTGGAAGATTTTTTAAAATCTTCAACATTACTATGCTCGACAACTCTTCCTTTCTCTAAAAAAGCGATATAGTCGGATATTCTCAGGGTCGCTGCTATATCATGTGAAATAATAACAGATGTCATAGGTATATGGGCATTATTTTCGTGAGTCGTTCTAATTAAGTTATCAACCATATGGGTTGTTATTGGGTCTAGCCCAGTAGTTGGCTCATCATACAGCATAATTTTAGGCTCTAACGCAAGTGCTCTTGCAAGACCAACCCTTTTTCTCATACCACCTGATATTTCTGAAGGAAGTTTAAAAAAAGCATGTTCTTCTAACCCTACTTGCTCCATCAAGTTTAAAACTTTTGCATTAATTTCTTCTTCTCTAAGCTTGGTAAATTCACGCAAGGGAAAAGCTACATTTTCAAAATTAGTCATGGAATCAAACAAAGCCGAGTATTGAAAACTCATTCCAAAATTTGTTCTAAATTTTCTGACATCTTTTTCTGACATCTTAATAAGTTCTTGTCCTAAAACAGTAACATGGCCATCGGTAGGATGATATATACCTAGAATATGTTTTAAAATAGTCGACTTACCTGCCCCAGAAAATCCGAGTAAAGTTGTAATTTTTCCTTCATGAATTTTAAAATCAAGTCCATCCAAAACCGTATGGTTACCAAAAGTTTTAGTAACATGATTAAATTCAATAGTGTAATTATCTTCAGTATATTCCATTATAACAACTTTGCTAAAATAGCAGTTAAAAAGAAATCAACAACGAGTACTATAATCATTCCCCATACAACTGCCATATTGGTTCCTTTACCAACACCTTCTGCACCACCTTTAACAGCAAAACCTTGATAAGTTCCAATTATTGCAATCAAGTACCCAAAAACAGCTGCTTTTATAAGACCTTCCAAAACCATTCTAAGATTCATAAAGTCACTAATCTTAGAAAAATAAATTGCTTCATCAATACCCAGAAGTTGAGTTCCAATAAGCCAAGAACCAGTATTTGCAACAAGCATATAAATTGCAGCTAACATTGGCATGGTGACAACAGTAGCA
>CAYFHZ010000305.1:0-4622 GCA_964342535.1 uncultured Bacteriovoracaceae bacterium
AAAACGATAAAAGTCAGCTTGATCAAGTTCATAATCATTATAAAATGAATAGTCCTGTATCCATTGGTAGTTTCTTTTAAAAATTTCTAGCTCAACAGTTTTAAAACCATTTTTGTCATTTGTAACATTATTATAAATAAAATCTAGTTGTTTAGATATTTTATCATGATGATGCTTGGGAACAATTAGACAAGTCAAGTGCGGAGGATGTCTTAAATAAGGAATATCAATTGAAAGATTTTCTGGAAATTTAATTTTTCTCCTGAGCCCTAGAAAATATTTTAAAAGCTCATGAAAACTTGGAATAGAAAATAAGGAGTAAGCAGACATTATTGAAATATTAAACTCAGAGTAATGATCTGCTATAAATTCTAAGTTGTTTATATAGTTGGTAAAATTTAACCCTTGTCTTGCATATTCCGCTTGTTCTCCCCAGGTATCAATTGAAGTATAAATAAGCACTTTTTTACATATATTTCGAAGTTGGAGTTCTTTTAGTTTTTCAAGAACGATTTCTAATTTAGCTTGAGAGTAATTGAGATTGGTATTTATACTTATTTCATCAAGGTGGTAACTACTTTCAATTAGAAGATCAAGAGTTCTATAAAGACTTTCTGATAATACAGGTTCTCCCCCTGTTATACGAAGAACTTTCAAATCTTTTAAGTATTCATTAATATTATTAAAAAAATGATTGATATATGGGTTCTCATCTTCATCATACATTGTTTTTTCTGCAGGTATATTATATGCATTTGTACTAACAGGGTAATCGCCATTTTTTTTAATATCTAAGTCTATTAAGGATGATATTTCAGGACCGCAGTATCGGCAGGCCATATTACATTTTCGAGAAAAAGAAACTTCTAAATAGAGAGGCTTTGTTGGTCTTAAAAGTTCGTCTGTATTGTGACTTTCTATATAATCTTTGGCCCAAGTTGAAGAATTCATTCTTTTTCTCTCTGAATAATCCCCTTTTGTTTCAGAATGGGAACAATAATGACAATCACTTGGCCATTTATTGCTAAGCATTTGAAATCTACTCATCGTCTGAAAAGGGGTGTTAAAAAGACCTTTTGGGTCGGTAGTTGCATTAAGAGAATGCTCTCTGGTGAGATAGCAGCCATGAAAAGCTGCAGATGGAAAAATAACATCTACTTGATACCATCTTGCGGCACAAGCAGATTTAGAATTCTTTAAGAAGTCTTGAATCTTTTTTTTTTGTTGCATGAATTCAATTATGCACTTTGCAGATAAGATATGTAAATTAAAGAATAAAATAGGACTCATTAGTTGACTGGTTGGAGAAAGTGTCAGTAATGCATTAACATGGGCTATTTATATAACAGTCAGAAAAAATCTTAATTTGAAATAAAATAATTAGAACATTCTATAGGGCAAATATCTAAAATTACAATAATTGCCCTTTTTTATGGCCATTATTTCTATTGATTAAACAGTTTAAGTACTTAAAAATTAATAAACTAGACCAATGTGGTAATTTTTTAGTATTAAAGTAAAGGTAAAAAATGCTATAATTGGATTAGTGTTAAGAAATAAAGGTAGAATAAGTGTATTATTTGACGAAAAACTTTGAATCGATTGAATTTGATGGAAAATTTTATATCTTCTCATTAGAGTCAGGTGATGACTTTGAAATGCTGCACGTAAATTACCAACTTTACTTACTTTTAGATCATTTTTTAATTACGAAAGCCCAAGGATTTTCAGTTGCTGATTTAGAAAATTCTCTTCCTATGTTATTTAATATGGAATCAACTAATACTACAGATGCATCCTTAAAAATAATTGAACAATTACTGGACGATCAGATAATCGCGAAAGAAGTCGTTGATGATGAAGTTCAATCGACTCGTGAAATCTCAAGTGTTGAAAAGGTAAACTTTGAGTTTCCTAAAGTTATTGAGCTGGTAAAAATGGACAGTATTGTTGAAATGACTGACTTGGCAGCGTTCTCTTTTAATCTCTATTAGGTTTTATTGTGAAATTAATTAGTTTTATCATACCATGTTTTAACGGTGGATATGTGATCGAAAAATGTCTAAGTTCTATTTTAAATCTAGATATTCCTGATGGATACTCTATTGAAGTTATTGTTGTCGATAATAACTCAATAGATAAATCAAAAGACATAGTTCTTGAAAAATTTCCTGAGGTTAAGCTTGTCACAGAGTTAAAACAAGGTCGATCTGAGGCGAGAAATAGAGGCGTTGTGGAATCAAGGGGAGACTTGTTAGCTTTTATTGACGTCGATGTTGAGGTTGATTGTAAATGGCTTGATAAAATTCTAAAATCAACTTCGTTGACTCCTAGGTGGGGTATTGCCACTTCAATAATAAGAAAAGCCAAGATGAGAGAATCATGGTTTGAAAACTTTAGAGTTAGATCTCATCAAACAGTAAATAGTTTGTCTGCACTTAATATCTTTGTTCCGTATGTGAACTCAGCAGCTATTTTAGTTAAAAAAGTTGCATATGTTGATGTCGCAGGATTTGATAACTGTTTTAATTATTTTGAAGATCTTGATTTTGGGAGAATGATTGCTCTTAAAAACTATACACTTATTTCTTCTGATGCAGAAGTGTCATGTTATTTTGGGCTTGACTGGAAAATTTCATATTTTACAAGATGTTTTAAAATGGGCTTTATGTCTTTTAGGTATTTCTATAAGTGGACCGACTGGAGTGAAGATAAATGTTTTGTGCAAGCTTTAAAGTATTATGGAACTTCAGTGCTATTTGTATGGAGAAATTTTTTAAGGATTGATTACACTTTATTTCAAACTTTTTGTTTGTTTCTAAATATGTTGGGCGTTTGTACCTCTAGAATGACACCAATAAATAACATACCTAGAATTAAGTTATCTCGAAATTCTTGGGTGAAAATTTATAGTTTGAAAAAAGTACAATTTGTAAATATTGCAACGGGAGATGTGCAAATTATAAAGAGATAGATTTTATTAATTGAATTAAATCATCTCGATCACTTTTAATATTCTCCTGAAGACTCACACGTGGAATGAGTGAGGTAAGTTTGTTATATACTTGGGTTGTATAAAAAAACACGAGTTCAGACATATAGGACTTTAAGAGGTGTTTTTCTTTATTATATTCCTCTACAGTGTATAAGTGATTTTGATTCCAAAGTTTATCCATAAACTCATTGAGTTCTATACTGAAGTCTGAGTAAGTGTCATCAAGAAACGGCAGAGCATATTTATAAATATGAGAAAAATGCCTGACATTTACATTATTGCCTACCGGTTTGCCGTAAAGGTAATCGTTCTTAAATAAGAAATGAATTACTTTAAGAACATTATACCCACTTAAAAATGAATAAAGGTCTATATATTTGGTTGGTAAGTCATAATCTTTTCCTAGTAAATGATTGTAATAGGAACTTAAAAAGACAAGTGTGCCAGGCGACCTAGTATGAAGTTTTTTTAGATGGAGTCTGTTAAAGTAATGAATCTGTATATTAAAGTTAACTATACTTTCCTTGATGCTTGGTTGGTGTTGATCGTAAATAACTAAAAAATCAAAGTCAGATTCTTTTTGAAAAGATTTTTTTGCTCTAGAGCCAATAGGATAAATCTTAACAAAGTGAGGAGCTTTAGCTAACTCGAATTCAAGTTTTTGAAGTAGTATACTTAAAATTAATTTATTTTTTTCGGTGTCTCTCTGCATTAGTTAATTTATTTCTTAAAATCCTTTCAATTTCTTCTTTTTGTTCTTTTTTTATTTTAACTTTGTTCTCAGTATTTGTAAGACGAGTATCAATTCCACAATATTGCTTAAAGAAATACAAATCAGTTGTTTTATCTTCAATATATCTGTTTTCAGTTAAGTGAATTTCCTTATTTTGGTTAAAAAGTTCAATATCATATTCTTGGACAGAATTATCTTTCTTTAACCATGGACTATTTACCTCTCTCAGGCGTTTTATATTATTTTTAGAAATTTTTTCAGTATAAGTCGTATCAAGCTCAGAGTTTATAGGAAGGCAAATGCTACATTTTTGACAAAAAAAGTCAATTTGGTCTTGAAATTCGACAAGAGGTCTTTGCCACCAATCATTTGAAATGTTCATTCCTTTACCTGTTTTAAAAAGCATGTCATAGCTTTGAGCAACTTCACAAAAGAAGACTCCATTCGGGCCAATTGAAGGAGACCAATTTTCTTGCAGCCAGCAGCTTTCAATATACTCCTTTCGGAGTTTTTTATCAGGAACAATTTCTTCAGGTGCGATTAAATTTGGTTGGTGAAAACAATCCATTTTATGAGTATTGAAATTCATCGCTCCAAATGTTTCATCAATTAGAGGTTTAAACTTATTAAAACGATGACCTCCTGCACTCCATAAACCCCTTTGAGGTTTTGGGAATTCATTCTTGAAAATTTCACAAATTTCTTCAAATTTTGGATGTAGAGTAGGTTCTCCACCTATAAGTAGAATAACCCCTTTGAAATTATATAAACTTCGTAAAGCTTTTTTGAATGTATCTAAGTCAATAAAGAAGGGTTTTTCAATATGACGGACATTTCGAGTACAATAAGCACAAGATAAAATACATGCGTTTGTTAATTCAATTGCAATTTTCT
>CAYFHZ010000306.1:0-4616 GCA_964342535.1 uncultured Bacteriovoracaceae bacterium
CCTTCCCCCAAGGGGAGAGTCAAATTACTTGTTGACCTTCCCCTTTGGGGAGGGTTTATGATACATAATAGAAAGGAGACTATGTTATGCAAAAGATTGATATAAAAATAGAAGGAATGACTTGTGCATCATGCGTAGGCCGAGTTGAAAAAAAACTTAAGTCAAATGAATATATTTCTGAAGTTTCTGTTAATTTAGCAACTGAAAAAGGGCAAGTTCAATACAATGAATCTAAAGTAAAATCAGAGGATATTATATCGCTGATCAAAGATGCTGGTTATGAAGCTTACTTAGTTACAAAGAACTCAAGTCAGACTTCTCAAAAGAATAAAGAAGAAAAATTAAGAACCGAGAGAAATACTTTAATTTTCTCTTCAGTTTTAACGATACCTTTAGTAATCCCAATGTTTTTCATGCTATTTGGTGTCAATTTTCATATTAATGCTTGGGTACAACTCCTATTAGCAACACCAGTTCAATTCTACATAGGTGCAAGGTTTTATAGGTCGGCATGGGGAGCTTTAAAAAATAAGAGTGGTAACATGGAGTTACTTGTAGCTATTGGTACAAGTGCAGCTTATTTCCTAAGCTTATATCTTGTTCTAAAAAATTTAGAACACCTTCATCACAAAACAGTTCATTTATACTTTGAGAGTTCGAGTGTGATTATTACTTTGATTCTTCTTGGAAAGTACATGGAATCTAAGGCCAAGATGCAAACGACAGAAGCGATCAGAGCACTTCAAAAACTAAGACCTGAAACGGCAAATATTGAAACCAAAAATGGTGAAATAGTTGAGACAAACATCAATGAAATCTCTGTTGGAGAGATAGTAGTAATTAAGTCTGGAGAAAGAGTCCCATTAGATGCTGAGATAATAGATGGGGAAACAGAAATTGATGAATCAATGGTTACTGGTGAGAGTATCCCTGTTTCAAAGAAAGTGGGAGATACTGTAGTTGGAGGATCAATTAACGCAGATGGAATAATTAAGGCTAAAGTTAGTTCTATTGGTGCTGAGACCGTTTTGTCCAAAATCATTAGGCTGGTTGAAGAGGCTCAAGCTGAAAAAGCTCCAATTCAAAGGATTGTTGATAGAGTAAGTTTTTATTTCGTTCCCATTGTCGTTGTAATAGCAGTAATTACATTTGGTTTAACATTTTTGCTACAATCAAATGTTGAGGTTGCAATCCTAAATGCTGTTGCTGTTTTAGTAATTGCCTGCCCTTGTGCTCTTGGGCTTGCAACTCCGACCTCTATAATGGTTGGGACAGGGCAAGCTGCTAAGTCTGGGATTCTAATTAAAAACTCAGAAGCATTAGAACTGGCTCATTCTATAAATGTTGTAGCGTTTGATAAGACGGGGACTTTAACCGAAGGAAAACCAGTCGTTAATGAAATTAAATATTTTGATAAAAGCTCGGAGTTTATAGATAGTCTTTTATTAAGTATTCAATCCAATAGTGAACACCCTCTAGGGAAAGCTTTGGTTATCTATTTAAAACAAAAAGGTGTCAGAAAAATTGAAGTATCTGGCATTAAAACTCTAAGAGGAAAAGGAATAGAGGCAATAGTTAAGGAGGAAAAGTATTTAATTGCTAGTAAGAAAGCTTTAACGGAGGTGGATCTACCAGATGATATTAAGAATTTTATTACAGAAAAAGAAAATTCTGGTGAAACTGTTTCAGTATTAATTGAAGATAGTGAAAATAAAGTGCTTTGCGCTTTTAGTTTTATAGATAAGCTAAAAGATAATTCTAAACAAACAATTCAAGAATTAAAGAACTTAGGTGTTAAGCCTATTCTAATCTCTGGAGACAATAAAGGAAGTGTAACTAAAGTTGCTTCTGAGTTAGAAATTGAAGAGTTTTTTTATGAAGTTCTTCCAGAAGAGAAGTCTAAAGTTATAAAAGAGCTGAAGAAAAAGTATAAAATTATATCGATGGTAGGAGATGGTGTAAATGATGCTCCTGCATTAGCACTGAGTGATGTTGGTTTTGCGATGTCAACTGGAACTGATGTGGCCATGCATAGTGCAGAGATTACTTTAATGAGAGGTAATCCACTTCTTATTCCTGATGCTATTTCAATTTCAAATGCTACTTATAGTAAAATTAAGCAAAATCTTTTTTGGGCATTCTTTTATAATATTGTAGGAATTCCACTTGCTGCATTTGGCTTTTTAAATCCAATGATTGCAGGTGGAGCCATGGCCTTAAGTTCAGTAAGTGTATTAAGTAACTCACTGCTATTAAAAAGATGGAAGCCAAAGTCTGGAGGGCAATAATGAATATCGGAGAGGTTGCAAAGATAAGTGGTGTTTCAGCGAAGATGATAAGAAAATATGAGGACTCAGGTTTAGTTCCGAAGGCTAAGCGTAACGTATCTGGCTATAGAAGTTATTCTGAAAATGATGTGCACTCTTTTAGATTTATTAAAACAGCTAGATCTCTTGGGTTTTCTTTAAAGGATATTAAAGAGTTATTGAGTCTTTGGAAGAATAAGAAGAGGGCCAGCTCTAATGTGAAGAAAATAGCTCAAATACATATAGAGCAATTAGAATTAAAAGTTAATGAGATAAATACAATGCTCAATACTTTAAAACATCTTACAAAAAATTGTCATGGAGATGATAGGCCTGAATGTCCAATTTTAGATTCACTTAGTGAGTAATTATAATAATGTGTAAAAAACTACACATTGTATAAGTATTTTCTAGCTTATCAATATACCTCGTAAGGGTATAGTGATATTGTCTGTATACAATTAACTTGAATGGGGTTTTTTATGCGTTTTATCGTGATACTAATTTTACTATCTAGCTTTAGTGTTCTTGCGAAAGATAGGTTTTATGAATTAAATATTGAAAACAAAAGTATATCTGTCGATGGAGAGTTGTTTCATAACAAGTTCCTTGTTAATGGGTCATTACCTGCACCGACATTAGAATTTATTGAAGGTGAAACTGCTGTAATCAAAGTTATTAATCATACGGAAAAAAAAACATTAATTCACTGGCACGGCTTACTAATAAAAAATGATCAAGATGGTGTTCCATATGTAAACTCACTACCAATTGAGCCTAAATCAGAAAAAATTTATCGTTTTAAGTTAATCCAAAATGGAACCTATTGGTATCATTCTCATGTGATGTTTCAAGAAGAGGATGGTTTGTATGGAGCATTCATTATCTACCCAAAAAACTATGAAAAGAAAGCTCTTGAAAAAGAGATTGTTTTATCCGACCTTTCTCATGAATCCGGTGAAACAATCCAAAAGAATATTAAAAAACAAGGGGAATACTATGATGTTTTTAAGGGAACTGTTCAATCGTGGTTAGAAGCATTTCGAAGTGGCAATGCTCTAACTAAATGGAGAAATAGCTTACAACGCATGGAGGGGATGGATTATGCAGATATTGCTTATGATAAATTTCTAGCTAATGGAACTTCTAGACTTAAAGTTTTTGATAATATTAATCGTAAAACTAAGGTTAAGCTAAGGTTAATTAATGGCTCAGCTACAAGTATATTTAAAATTACCTACGGTGGAGAGTTTATAACGGTCATTGGTGCTGATGGTTTACCTGTTGAGCCTGTACGAGTTAGATCTCTTCCAATTAGTGTTGCTGAAACTTACGACATAATTCTTAATTATGAACCAGGAAATACACATGAACTAAAGGTAACTTCAATAGATAACTCAGGTAAAAGTTCAATCCATATTGGACAGGGGGAATTATTAAAAGCACCAGATATGTATTGGGAACATCCAATAGGTGTCACGATGGGGGAAATGATGGGCATGAAGGAAATGAGCTTTTTCTCTGAGCTAGCAATGAATTATAAAAATGAATTTAAAGATATTCCTAACGATATGTCATATGAGTTGTCGGATGAATATAGCCTTCCAAGTAATGATCTCTTAATGCCTATGATGTCAAAGCATAATCATATGTCTAAAATGTCTCGTATTGTTAAAAAATCAGATTCCGTTGATCCAAACAAGTTTAGAATCATGAATCGCTCTCCTGAGGTGCGTGAAAGTAATATTTATAATCATCAAGAAAAAGTTTACAAAGAACTAACATATGGACTTCTGAAAGCTAAAAAGCCGATAAGTATCGATAACGTAAAAAAGCTTCGTACTGTGAGTTTTACCCTTAGTGGTAATATGTCTAGATATGTTTGGTCTATAAATGGAAAACCACTTGAACCTGATACTTATATCAAAATAAATAAGGGGGAACGTGTAAGGTTCATAATGAAAAATACAACTATGATGAATCATCCAATGCATCTGCACGGACATTTTTTTAGAGTTATGACTAATCAAGGAGAGTGGTCTGTATTAAAACACACTGTAAATGTAGCACCTTTAGACCAAACAGTTATTGAGTTTGAAGCGAATGAAGAAAAAGACTGGTTTTTTCACTGCCATATTTTATATCACATGATGGGGGGGATGACTCGAATAGTAAGGTATGAAGACAATCCGGGGCTTAAAAGCTTAGAGGGTGCTAGATTTGATTCAGAGGAGTTCAATTACGCGGAAAAGTTCTTTGCTCGCTCAAGAAACTTTTTTCAAAATAACTATTCTAGAACAGAGACATCTT
>CAYFHZ010000307.1:0-4613 GCA_964342535.1 uncultured Bacteriovoracaceae bacterium
AAATGGCTTAAGGATTATATGGAAATTCCTGAGAAGGATAACCGTATAAGTAAATTAAAAGAATTACATTTAAAAGTTCTAAAAGAAGGAATTCTTATTCCATTAGTAAATTCTCCTTATGCTGCTTTTGCTAGAGACGGTTGGAAAGTAGGAATTTCTCAAATTTATGCGAACAATCCATTATGGCCAATAGTACGAGATTAAATCATATTCTTAGCAATGCTGAATTGCTTGGTTTGAAAGTCCAGAAGCTTTCATGGGGTGAAGAGTACCTTGGAGGGCTTTTTGACTTTAGAGTTAAAACTAGCTTGTTTGGTGAAGAGACTATAGGGATTGGAGTAGATCAAGATGAAGAGATTGCCTTTCTAAAGGCTTTTTCCGAATCTGTAGAAAGGGCCTACTGTAAAAAACTGAACATTAGAAGTCATGGTGTTTCTGCTCATTGGAGTAAAGAGAGTGCAAAAGAAAACTCGCTCGGTGAGCTTATCGAAAGAGATATGTTTCTTTGTCACTTTCTTACAGGAAAAGGTGCTAAGAGAATTGAAAATAGTGAAATTCAAGAGGTTAATACGGTTCTTTCAAGTAAAGGTTGTCGTCTAAAGGTTTTTCAACTTTCTACTTTAAACAATTATAATGTTTTTGTATCAGTCGGGGAAAACGGAGCTTTGGGAAATATCATTGGCCTTGGAGCTTCTATTGATTCTGAAACTGCCTTAAAGAAGTCAATGATTGAATGTCTATTTCGATTAGTTGCTGAAGCAGGAAGAAGTTCAAGCGACTTAATTAAAGACGTAGAAAGCTCTTTAGAGCATTACCTTTATCACCTTGAAAGCCCAAAATTGGCAAATTCGATGTTACTTAAAAACTCATCATTTTCAAATCAGGTGACTAATAAGAGTGCTGATATAGACATTGAATGGGAAGAGCTCGGAAATTTAAAAGAGATTATACCAGGCCTGGAATTATGTGTTTTAAGAGGGCAAACGGAATCTCTTCAAGATATGTATTATGGGAATACGTCTGAACAGAAAGTGAACTTCTCTAGGTTAAAAGTTTTTTTTGGAGAGTTACTAACAATTGATGATTTAGAAACTATGGTTCATCCAATAGGTTAAAATGAGTATAGAGTTGGTTGAAATTAAGAGGCAATTTAGAAAGAAGTTTGTTCTTGTTCAAACTCTTCTTGCTCTATTCCTTATTTTTGTTTCATATACGACGAACTACTATATCAAAAAGCAAAACGCTGGCCAAATTGCACGAATTGTAAGCCGAATGGTTAAAAAAGGTGAGCATAGAGAGGCTATCTATACACTTGGTTCAGCAAAACTAGAAAACTTTAGAAGTGTTGGTTATTTTGATATGAAGGGAAGAAGAATTTTCTCTTTGCCCTCAAGTTTGAACAACTTTGATATGGCAGAAGGTTATTTCTTGTCTAAAACTATTTCTGAAGTGATTTACTTTGGAGAGAGTGAGGGAAGTCAAAAGGTTGGAGTCCTCAAATTTAACTTTCATACTGGTAATGCAATTGTTTTTGGGCTTATTCTTTGGGTAATTACGCTGCTTTTAACTTTTCCAGTAATTAGAAATCATTTTAACCTAGTTATAAGGAAGCTACAGCTAGAAGGTGAAAAGAAGAGAGCAAAAGATTTAGTCGAATTAGCAGGAATGGTTAAACACGACTTAAGATCGCCGTTGCAATCTATTTTAATGGCAGTTCAAACAGGTGAGTCTATTGATGAGCAAAGCCGAGAAATGATTTTGTCTGGTGTTTCAAGGATTGAAAAAATAACACAAGATTTAAATGCCGTTAAGGTCAAAGAAGAGCAAACTGAAGTTGAGGACAATATAAAAGAAATAGAGTCTTGTTCTCTTTTTTCTACTATCCAAGAAATAATTCAAGAAAAGACTCATACATATAGAAAAGTTAAAGGGCTAGGTATTCGAGGGAATTTTAATGATGCTTCAATTACTAGCTTTATACGCTTTAATGATTCAGATTTTAAAAGAGTCCTTTCAAACTTAATAGATAATGCCGTTGAATGTTTTGATCCTTCAAATGAGAATAAGCAAGTTGAAGTTAATATCACTCTCAATAAAAGTGGTGATTCTATTCTGATTGAAATTGCAGATAATGGGCCAGGTATGCCAAAAGTCGTTTTAAGCAAAATCGGAGAAAAAGGAAATACTTATGGTAAGGAGAATGGCAGCGGACTAGGTATTTACTCATCTCGTAATAAGATTTTAGAGAATGGTGGAGAATTTCAAGTTAATTCTAGCTCAAAAGGAACTAATGTTTCTATGAAAGTCAGAGTGGTAGATTCGCCTGAATGGTTTGTAGAGGATTTAAATTTCTCCAACAATATGAATTATGTGATCCTTGACGACGATGAAAGTGTTATTGAACGGTTTAAAAATGATGAAGGGGCCTTAGATGCAAAATCGAAGAGTATAACTTCATTTAATAATATAGATGATTTTACTTCTTGGTATGAAGAAAATGACGATCTACAAGAGCCAGTTTTCTTTATAGACTACGATCTAAAGAATAGCACCAAGGATGGACTTGATATTATCAGTTCTATAGGTGAAAACTATAGGAAATATCTTTTTACAAATAACTTTGACGATTTCTTTCTTCAGAGAATTTGTTCTAAACAAGGCGTGAAGATTATCCCTAAAACAATCTTAGGTTGGGGTAATTCTTTAAGTTAACCTTTATCTTTCAATTAAAAACATCATTTGAATTAAGTCAAAAAACGACTGTCGGTTTTCCGTTTTTTGATAAGTTATTGAATTGCTATCTTTAGTAGAGCAAAACACATTTGCTAATCGGATTACCGACAGTTTGTAAGTTCTTATTATTAAAACAAACCTCATTAAAACGATCTTCTTATGACGGAATACCGTCAGACCTAAAAAATTAGCTAATGAAATTTCATCAACTTACCTGTGTTTAAAACTGGCACATGCATTGAAATATAAAAGGTAGGAACTAAAACAAGCAAGGAGTTTGAAATGCTGAACCAAGAAGAACTAAATCAAATCAAGTCAAGACTAGAGCTTGATAAGAAAGAATTGAAAAGTGGAATTAAAGCTAAAATCAAAAACTTATTTTTAGATACAAATGAACTAACAGAACTTGCAGATCATTCAAGAGAGGAAGTGAATTTCTTAGATAAGGTTGCTTTTGGATTTAGAGACGCAAATCAGCTTAGAAAGGTTCGTGGGGCCTTAAAAAAGATTGAAGATGGCTCTTATGGCGAATGTGTTGAGTGTGGAGAGGTAATTCGCTCTTCAAGGCTCCTGGCCAATCCTACAAGCACTAAATGTATTTATTGTCAGGAGGATGAAGAGAGAACAAATAAGGGATTCGCATTACCAGTATATAACGATTTGAGACTATCAGTTTAAAGGGGAAATTATGAAAAAATTAAAAGAACTATTCCAAAATATTGCAAACTTTCTATTTGGATTTGGTGGCTCTGAAAAAGAGTATCAGAGAGTAAAAACACTCCTAGATGAGCATAAACTAAATGCAATGAAATACTCAATGGGTATTTGTTAATGAGTAAAGAGGATAATTTAGATTGTTTTCTAGTAGAAGTTCCTGAGATTCAGGAAGAGCAATTTGAAATCGTTGAATTGTTAGAGAAGTTATTGGGAACTGTTACTAACGGGATTAGAGGGATCTTACCAGATGAAGAATTTATTTATTAGTCTTATGGCACTTTGTTTTTCATATAAGGCTTACTCCTTGCCTAATATATGTGATGTTGTGAAAACAATGGAATTTAATTCTTGTATGTCTGTAAGAAAGTCGGGGTGTACTTGTGGGAGTTGGCCTTTTTTAAGGCCATGTGTGCGATTGAGCTATTATATCCCACAAAGTTTTATAGAAGTTTTCCATGAGGCAGGAAAAACCTTTTTTAAAGGTCTTCCTGGGGTCATGGCACAATTATCAACTGTTCAAACTAAAAAAGTGCCGTTTGGAATTGTTAATTCAGATGGCACTTACACTTATAATTCCCATACTCTCAGTATTCCATTTAACTACTTATTTAATATGTTGTCTTGTGGTGGGGCCAGGATGGAAAAATATTGTTTTGATGGCATGTCAGAACATCTCGGCAATCATTGGAAGACAGGGAAAGCAGATTTAATGCAACCAAAGTTCCTGGCCTGGTCATTAGCACCTAAAGCTTGTTTAATAAAAGGAGCTGCTACTTCTGTTGTTGGAAAAGAACCTGTTTTTAATGGTGAGGGTGCTTGTTCCTATCCCTTAGATTGGTTGAAAGTATATCCTCCTAGCTCTCATAGTATGTGTAATGGGTGGGGAGCATTCTTTCCTAGAAGTGGAACCTATCACGGATCAAGTCAAACAGCAGGGGCACTTATGATTGCCTCCCGAATGAAAAGTATATCAAGTGAAGTATATAGAAATATGCCATCTACATTTGATGAAAAATGGCAAATGATTACTCCTAACTCTTCTTCTTGCTTTAATGAAGGTCAAAATATTGGTCTTCTTGAATCGCCAGTAAAAAGAGTAATTGAACATGTGTCGATTTTCAGGTTTAGAACACCACTTCAGTTGCAGTTAACAACACCACCTC
>CAYFHZ010000308.1:0-4599 GCA_964342535.1 uncultured Bacteriovoracaceae bacterium
CTTTAAGTGTGCGATAAATAAGTGTTCTATGGGCCCAAGGACAAGCATAACTCACATAAAGATGATATCTATCTTTCTCTGGAGTAAATCTAAAATGATCATTAGTGATATCATCTAGAAAACTTCTAGGGATTCTGTCATATTCACCTTTATCATTTGTTGTGGCCACTGAGCCTTTAATCCATTTTCCATCTACTAAACGTCCCATTTATAATCCTTTTTTTTGATAATTATACATTTTAAACGTTACAAATATATCTATATTTTTACAGCATAATGTGCTAATATTTGAACATGTTTGAGGTAAGTATTGAGCAAATTCAATGTTTTAGGTCTGTTGTTGAGGAAGGAAGCTATGAAAAAGCTTCTAAGGTCCTATACAAAGCAAAGTCGGCGATTATGTATAGTATCAAAAAACTTGAAGAACATCTTGGGTTTAAATTACTAGATCGAACTGGCTATAGAGTACGGCCAACAGATAAAGGAATGGACTATTATGACTATTCTAAGCATCTCATCCAAAGCTATCAACAACTTCATGAACAAAGTCAATTATTAGCAAGTGGAGTTGAAAAAAAATTGTCCCTTAGTATTTCAGGATTAGTAGATATGCTACCACTCTATCCTATAATTAAAGAGTCTATGCAAAAATACCCTCAAACAGAACTGAGGTTAGAAAGAGAAATTTTAAGTGGTGAAGAACTCTTGAACTCAGGTGAAGTTGATCTTGCAATAATGGAAAAACTATTTAACAAAATTGATTTTGAGTACAAAATTATAGGAAATATTAATATAAAAATGGTCATGGCCCAGGATCACCCCTTCATCAAACTTCCCAAAAAAGATCAAACTCTAGAAGCATTACATTTATACCCTCAAATCATTACTCGTAGTACGATTGAAACTTCTGATAAAAAATTTGGTGTCCACGATAATTCGATTCATTGGCGAGTTAATGATACACATTCAAAAAAAGAAATCATAGTGAATCAGTTAGGGTGGGGCTCTCTTCCAGAACATCTCATAAAGGAAGAATTACAAAATAAAAAGTTAGTTCATCTCTCTTGGTTAGAAGATGATCAAAGCTTTCCTATTTACCTTGCACGCAAAAAAAGAAAAGTTCATGGAGAAGTTGCACATTTTCTATGGAAACATTTCTAGTATTTTACTGAGCAACCGTATGAAGATGTTTTCTGAGGATCTGGCTTCTCTGCCAACATTAATTTGCTGATACTTGATGTGATATAGTTAGTAGCAGAAGTAATATCATTTTTATCTGCAGAAGCAATCGAATCAATGGCCCCTGTATATTGGACTTTGAATTTAGGGCCAATAATAAATATATGTGGAGTCGTTCTTGCTTCATAACTACGACCAATTTTACCATCTAAATCTCTAAGTACATGATCCGCTAGTGATTTTTCAGACTGCATATTTTCAAGTACTTCTTGAGCAGTTTCTAAATAACCTTGCTTCCCCTTTGCAGAAGAAATAATGGATAACCATACAACTTCCTTGTTCTCACTATATAGCTTTTGAAGACTCTGCATATTTTTAGAATCATAATGCTTACGTACATAAGGGCACCCCTTATTGTACCACTCAAGAATAATATACTTGCCCTTAAATTGACTTAGCCTAACTTCCTTATCGTTTTGATCAAGTAACTTAAAATCAATGGCATCCTCTCCAGGATTAATTGCAAAAACGGCAGTAGAATATAAAAGGACTAATAACAATATTTTCATAATAAGCTCCAATTTATTTTATATCTTTTAATGAATATAGGTCAATATGGTAGAAATTTATTTATTTACAAGTCAGATAGAGTTACAATATTTTCAGGAGGATATAATGTATAAAATTCTTATAGTGGATGATGAAGTCGATATGGCAGAAACAATTAGAGATGAAGTTGAAATTCTCATTGAAGAAGAAATCTCAACTCAACTTGCCTATAACGGTAAAGAAGCTTTAAAGTTCACTCAAAATGAACAATACAATCTTATCATTACAGATTTTAAAATGCCGCAAATGAACGGTGTAGAATTTATTACTGCAATGAGGTCAGAATCAGATAATTCAAATTCGAAAACACCTGTGATATTTATCAGTGCTTTTATTCCTGATGTTAAGGGTATACTTCAATTGCAAGACAACACTATATTTGTCGAGAAACCTTATGTTCCTCATAGTTTTAGAAGAAATATAAAAATGATGCTTGGAACTAAAAGCTAAAAACAGTGATTTTACAGATTTGATTTGCTCTGAATCCACTCACCAACTTCATTAATAAACAAAATTGACACCCACGAATTTGTATTTTCAAAACCACCTACATAAACACCAATGAAAAAACTCTTATCATTATACCTACAAATAAGAGGACTGCCAGAATAACCAGGACCTGGATAATTTTGTTTTAAGGATTCTTTTATTTGATTATATTTTTTCCTCTCCGCTAATCCTCCATGGATAACAGCTAAATTATTTTTAAATTCACTTTGAAACTGAATCCCTTTTAAATTGATCGATTTTAAAAATATAAAATGAGGAGAAGTTTCAAATGTAATACTTTTTTCATCTTTATCCAATGAATCAGGAAAGCCACTAATGTAGCATTCATTATGATTAAGAATGGGTTCAATCAAAGCTGAATTTAGAGCAAGAGAATTCATAATTGACACTTTTAAAGGATTCTCTAGCCTAACTAGACCAATATCAAAATGATTTGTACTAGGATTATTAAATTGATACTTAGGATGGGCGCTAAAAGAATCAACTTTAAGGTCCACTAAACGATTATTAACATCACAGTAACCATAGATTTTATTTTTACGATCTAGAGAATAATTTGTATCAGAAAACGCATCAGCACAATGAGCTGCAGTAATTAAAGTATCTTGGGTTAACAGAGATGCTGTACATGACCATTCTTTTTGATTGTACTCACTTTTAAAGAATAATAAACAAGAGTCATTTTTAACTTGGCCGAGTTGAATCGAAGTACAAGAGGAAATTAACAAAGTTAACAAGAGAATGTAAAGGCTACATTTCTTATAAATTATTAAAATCGTTGGACCCCGTCATCAATATCGTAAGTTATTTGAATATCTTCATCCTCATACCCTTCTTGTGCCCAATCAATATTATAAAAGTTAATCGTATTGTAGTACTTGTCGTAATACCAAACACCACCATCTTCTTGTTTACCCATTGGAAGTAAAGTATCACGATAGTAAATTCTTATAGTTTCAATTTTTGGACGAGTATCTAGTGTAAACCGAGGAGATTCACCAAACTTAACAATATCATTTCCAATACTAGCTAAATTTACTCCAAAGTCACTTGTACATGCTGACATGATTATTCCACCAGTTTGCGTAATAACAGTTTCAAAGGGTGAACCAGTGTAATCAGACCACCCGTTACAACCTTCCAAGTCATCCATATTTAAAGCACCATAAAATCGTACAATACGGTCATCAGACTTTAGAGATTTAATCGTATTTAAAAAAGTTAAAGGCTCATATTGAGAGCCATAGTCTTCACTTTGCTCTTTCTCATCAGTAACCATGATGACTGCAAGGTGAGCATTTTCCCGAAAGAAATAACCATGACTTGTATCTGACATAAATCTCAAGGTATTATAAAAAATGTATTCAGATGCAGAACCATTTGTACCTAAGGATCTTATTGCCTGTTGAAATGTAGAAACAGGATTATCTACTAATTTATCGAAAATGGGATTAAATCCTAAATATGGGCTATCATAGGAATCAGTAGAAACAACCGCGATTCTCCAATCCATAACAGTATCTTGTAAGAAGTTCTCCATAAAAACGGCAGCATTCTTTATTATATTATTCTGAATACTGTACATCGAGCCAGAATTATCAACCACAAATAAAATATCAACACTTAAGTCATCTTTTAAAATTTTTCTTGTTTGTGCCTCTTCTTGAATGAGAGGAGGATTATCATGATATATATAATCGTTTTTTTCTTCACAAGAATAAAGCAATAAAACTGATAAATAGAAGAGGATTTTCAACATTATAAACCTGCCTTACATAATTTTTTTACACGTGAGTTTAAGTGAAAAAGTTCATCTCCAAAAATAACTCCATCGTAAGGAAATATTAATTTTCTTTCTTTTTCAACACCACTTTCAATATAGTGAAGCTTATCTTGGCCAGGAACTTCTGCTAATTTTTCTTGAAGCCTACGCATCGTAGATAAAAATTCTATTTTCGCAAATCTCATTCTGCGTAATGAAGCTTCCAAAATTAGCTTAACATTATTATTTTCACGTTGTATTTCTTCTCTAATAGCAACATCAATCAAATCATCATGCATATAAGAAGATAAATCAAAGTCTCTATTGTCTTTAAAGAGAATATTTAATCTTTGAGATTCATCTTGAAGAGTCAATTGATAAAGTTTCAGTTGGTCAATTTTAAAATTTGAATCATTGAAGAAACGATCCTTATTTTTATTTTTTGATAAACTTTCTATTTTTAAGGCATGGTTTTTATTTGTTCCAACAAACTCATCAAAAGCTTTTTGAACATCATTAAAATAACATAGCTTTAAATT
>CAYFHZ010000309.1:0-4587 GCA_964342535.1 uncultured Bacteriovoracaceae bacterium
CAAGAAAGTCAGCATAATAGGCATGAGATCTACACTCGTAAAAACAGAAAAATAAGCACCAATACCAACTAGGGAAAATGCTGCTTTAAGAAGAATTGAAAGAAAGAGTCCAAGACCTCCAACTGTCCCGGCAAGAGGTCCAAATGTTCTTTCTAGATAGACATAAGTTCCACCACTAGTTGGCATTGCTGTAGCCAGCTCAGCTTTACTCACGGCCGCAGGAATAATACAAATTGCTGATAAAATGAATGCAATTGCTACAGAAGGACCGGTGGTTTGAAATGCAACACCTGGTAGAACAAAAATACCTGATCCAATCATAGAACTTATTGCTATGGTTACCACTGAGAAAAGCCCCAGCCTTCTTTCAAGACTTGCCACTAGTTATTCCTTTTTAAAAATTGAAAAAGAGATTTTTTAGATTTAGGTTTAAGCAGCTGACGTTGGGCCAGTGCCTCTTTTATAAGATAAATCTTTTCCTCGTAACTTGGATCTTTATATATAAGTTCCTCGTAGGCCTTTAAATACTTTTTAAGCTCATCATTACTAAGCTCTTTAATTTTAACCATTTCCATCATCCTTAAGATACAGTCTAAAATTGTAATATTTTATACTTGTCTTGTTAAGTAACTTCCTGAAATTGGGTTATCATACTTCTATGTTATTGAAATGACGAATGAAATAGTACTAAAGCTTTAAGCTCAATTAAACGATAATATTATATGATGAGAATAATTGTCTTTATATTCATATTTCAAGCTTATACGGCCTACGCTCGTGTAGAGGCTAAACAATTATCAAAGCAGCAGATAAAGACCATGTCTTTTATTGAAATACAAAATTTAAGACGTGCTTATCTGGATTTTTTTAATGAAGTCAATACAGCTACAAAATACTCAGATTCTGGAGAGAAGAAATTTTCTTATCTTGAAGATTTTTTAATAAAGCTTAGTAAAAGTTTGAGTGCTTATGCTCTTGAAAATGGTGATATGTGCTTCTTTGGTGGATGGGCCACACGTATGAAAGATAATTACTGTGAACATCCCAGTAAGCATAGTAATGACCCTGAGTTGAAAGGAATGGGTGATATCTACAATAGAGGTGCGACTTGTGGGCAAATTAATTCCTTTAGGTGTAATCCGCTATTGTTTGGAGCACCAAAAGATCTAACTTCAGATGAGGTCAATGGGGTTAAAGTTTTACAAACTCCAGATAATGGCCTGGATAAAGGTTACTGTGTCATTATTGATAGTTATGAAAATTTAACTGATAAATGTGAACAAGTCTCTGAGGATTCAATCTCTGATATTATTAATGATTTAAAAAATAATCCAGATAAACAGCAAAAGCTTCAACAGTTAAATGAACTGATCCTTGGAGACAACGGTTTTTGCCCTAAATTTAGAGCTGATTATGGTAAAGAATATGATGCTTGTGATAATTTAGAACGCCGCTTAAATACATTACTTGCTGAGCAGAAAGAAAATGATATAGAACCTACTCCTCAAGAAAAATTAGGACATCAAGATACTAAATATGCTGCTGCGATGAGAGTTTTAAATCACTGTGAAGAGTATTTACCACAAGTTGACTCCGATGATGTCTTTAGTCGAAATATTACTCAAAAAATTCGAGGTGGTATTATTTCATGTCGACCTGATACAGTGCTACCTCTTGGTGCTAATCAACTAACTAGTACAGGGTTAAAAGAAGTCTCTGATCGTTTTAACAAAGAAGGTTATTTAAACGATCTTAATCGAGAAAAATTTAAGTCTCAAGTTCTTGCCTATTTTGCTGCTGATAAAATTCTTAATAGAACTCCTGATAAAGAAAGGTATATTGCTGAACTTAAAAAACATAATCCTTATTTTAAAGCAGGAGAGTTTGAAGCAGATTTCAATGAGGTCTTTGAGCAATTTTCTGCTGTACAAGGGCAAATGGAGACATCAGTTGGCAGTGCCATCGAACACTTTAATGAAGTAGCTAGAGGTGAAAACAACTCAGTACAACAAATATGTAATCAAATTTATGAGGAATTTCATAAACAAAACCTGCATAAACGTGGTGGAGTCAGAAAAAAAGCAGCACAAAGAAATCAAAAACAAAAAGAATTTTATACAAAAGCAAATAGTTTTATCAAACAAAAATTAGATCAATTACAATCTCAAACAGAGTTCGGTTTTCTAATGGCCACAGATGCATTTCAAGATAATATTTCAGATACTGAATATGCATTTGAAAACTTCATGGGTGTTGATTATGGTTTTGGAAAAGAGTGTGCTCAGAAAAAAGATTTTCAAGTGGTTATGCCATTAACTGAAAAGGTACTGAATGAAGCCGTTTCTGAAGTTAAAGAAGAGATCTTTGATGAAATGGAAAAATTACCAAACTTAGATTATTTATATTTAGGACTAAATATCGAAGAAGAAATTGATGAATATTTAAAATATAACCCAGCAGCAGTATTAAATCTGCTGTTAAAAGCTGATAATCAAGAAGATATGGCCAAGTATATTTGTCACCGTGTTGAACAGATATATGATGGAGATGAATTTTTACAATTTGGAAAAATTGTTGGTGGGTCAGCATTGACTGCTGTAGGAGGACTCGTATGTCTTGTCCCTGTTCCAGGTGCTAGAGTTGCTTGTGCTGGAATTATGGCCAAAGGTGTACAGATTGCAGTAGATGGGGCCGTTGATAAAGGCGTAGATGCACATAACCGAAGTGAGGGTAATCAACGTGCAGCCTTTAAGGGAGAGCTTAGTTTTACTGAGTATCTAAATGAAGAGCGGATAGCTAGTAATCAAATGAATGAAGCAATAGCTTCAGGCACCTTAAACCTTATTCCTTTAGTAAATGGTGTTAAGCCATTTACTTCAAGTTCCAATGCATTAGTTCACACTTCTAAAGCAAAGACAGTTACAGAAGGTACTGAGCTCGCTACTCAACAAGTTGTAAATAGTGGAGATGATGCTTTAAGAGCAGCTAATGCAGGTTCTCAAGAGCTCATTCAAACTGCAAATATCGCAGATGATGGAGCGCAAATGATTAACAGTGGAAGTCAGTCGATTTTAGGTTTGAAATTAGACCCTATTACGGGAAGACCTTTTAAAGTGAAACCACAAACTGATACTCTTCAAAAAGATGCATTAAATAGACTTTTCAATCCAGAAACACCGAATCCACTTGTAAGGACTGGTGGACAATTAAATAAAAATGTAAGTAACTCATCTTATGGAATTCCTAGGGATCCAGCAACAGCTAGGCATGGAGGAGGTATTCCATCTCCAATTGATCCGCAATATCTTGTAAATTTAACGGCAGCGCAAATTTATATGGCATTGCCTGAAAAATCTAAAACAGAAAAATTAAAACAAAACCTTAACTTACCTCAGTTAATACGAGAAGATAAAGATCGTGATTTTTATATGAATATTGAAAAGAAACTATTTGCTAATGAAGACTTGGACGAGAAAGAATTTTCAAAAGTTCAGGCAAGACTTGCAAAGTATCTAGGACTTCAGTCAAATAAAATAAGTGCTGATCTGATTGAAGAAAGAGTGAGAAAAAGAGAAGATAAATTGAATACCTATAGAGGTGACTCTGCTGAAAATCTTATCCTGGTCCAAGAAAATTATCTACTCAATCTTTTGTTTGAAAGTCTTAAAAAAGCCCAATCTACAAAATAAATTGTTAAGTCTTTAATAAATGTGAAAAAGAAATTGGAATACAATTTTTTTCAGATACAATATATTTCATGATTAAATTATTATTATTTCTTCTTCCATGCCTCTCATTTGCTTCAGATTGGAAATTTGAAACTGAAAAGAAAGGTATTAAAATATATACCAAAGAATCTAAAGATAGTCCTATCGAGTCTTTACGTGCCGAAGGAGAGATTCAAGCACCTGTTGATAAAATAGTTGCTATCCTTCGTGATGTAGGCAGTGCAACAGACTGGGTCCCAAATTTAAAGAAAAGAGATTATGTTCAGAATATCTCTGATACTGAAGCGATTCTCTACGACATATCGATTATGCCATTTCCTGTAAAAAATAGAGATATGGTGGTTCATCATAAACTGAGTATTTCTCCTGATAAGCACCATTTAAGTTTGAATTTTCATTCTGTCAAAAACTCAAATGCTCCCAAAGGTAAAGATTATGTAAGGGCCACAATCCATAAGGGTCTTATTGAGTTTCACCCTCGTGGGAAGAAGACTTATATAAAAATGACTCTTTTAGTTGATCCAAATGGATCAATTCCCAAATTCCTTGTTAATTTTATTCAAGTCAAATTACCTTTTGATTTTTTAGATGCGCTCAATAAATATGCTGATGAAACCGAAAAAAAGCCTCTTCCTGGATTACAGGCCCTTGTTGATCAGCTGGTACCACTTACTCTTTAATTATATTGTCTAAGAGATCATCATCTGTTTTAATACCAAGTATGAAAACCAGATGGATTGTCTTTATCATTATACTTGTGTCAATCAGTGTAAGTTTGTTCGTTGCTTGGAATATGCTTTCGGCCAAAAGAAATTTTATGGTTCTTTATAGTAAAAAGCAAAATATATGTTTTTTAGTA
>CAYFHZ010000310.1:0-4570 GCA_964342535.1 uncultured Bacteriovoracaceae bacterium
TGGCCCTTTATGAATTCTTTCCATCAACTTTACATAAACAACAAAACAAGCTGGAACAAAGATAAGAGTTATCGTTGTCGAAAATAGAAGCCCGTATGCAAAACTTACGGCCATCGGCTTGAGGAATGGGTCTCCATCAGGTAGATGTGCAACTGGTAATAGTCCTGCTACAGTTGTAACTGTAGTTAAAATAACTGGCCTAAACCTGCTCACTGACGCTTTTACAACAGAACTGATTGAATAACCATTTTCTTTTAATGTACGGTTTATAAAAGTTACAAGAACGATAGAATCATTAATAACGACTCCAACAAGTCCTAGCATTCCCATTAGCCCCATAAAACTAAGTGGAAGATTAAATATGAAAAAGGATAGGATAACTCCTATCATTCCAAAAGGTATCGCAGTCATAATAATAAGAGGCTGTACCATTGAGGAAAACTGCACTACAAGTAAAATAAATATTACAAAAAGTGAACCAACAAAGGCTTTTTTAAAGCTTGCGATTGAATCCTCTGTATCTTTATTTTCTCCTGAGAGTTGATAAAACATATCAGGGTATTCCTTCATTAAATCATCTAACATAGGCTTTATTCTGAGATTGACATCCCTTGATGTCGTTTTCAATCGATCTATTTCTGCAGCAATCGAAAAAGTCCTTACTCGTTGGAAGCGTCTAATGAGGAATGCTCCTTGTTTTTCTTCAAAGCGAGCTATATTTACAAGCGGAATAAGACGACCTTGGGAATTAGGTATTTTTAACTCATATAAAGCATTTTCATCCATCCTGTCTTCAAGTTCTAGTCGAACTAAAACATCAAGATCCTCGTCTGAGTTTTTGATTGTAGTTGCCACAAGCCCCTCATAGGCATTACGTAATTCAAAAGCAATACTTTGATTTGTAACCCCTAATCTTCTTGCTTCCGATTCATTAATAATAACAATAATTTGTTTTTTACCTTTTTCAAAATCAATTTCAGAACTAATAATATCTTCTTGAGCATCTAAATATTCTTTTACTTTTTCCGCGGCACTCTGAAGATCCTCAAGCGAATCTGAAGATATTTCAACATTTACAGGTTTTCCTGAAGGTGGACCACTTTTTATCTTTTCTAGTGAAAACACAAAGTCCTTATCAACAACTTTTTTAACACTCTCAGAAACACTTTTTAAAATTTCGTCAGTACTTCTTTCACGTAAATTTGCTAGTGTTAGCTCTATAAAAACGGTTCCATAATGAGTTCCTACTCGGGGAGTTCCTCCCATAGACCATTGATAACCAACAATAGACCTCATTCCTAAGAACTCACTTCTATCAAGAGCTGATTCAGCAGCTTTCTCCATATTTAATATTGTTTTGTTTGTTTTTTCAAAAGGTGTTCCAACAGGCGCTTTAACATTTAAATAAGCATATGTTACATCATCTGAAGGAAACAATTCAAACTTCATTTGAGTGGCCAGTCCAATACTACCTATAAATGTCAATATAAAAACTAAGAGAGTCCAGAATGTATGATGAAGAGCAAATTCAAGACTTTTTCCATAAAAATCTTGTATTGGTTTATACCATCTCGTTTTTTCGATATTTTTAACTTTGGCGGCAAAGTCAGCAAGATGCCCAGGAAGAATTATGAAACATTCAATCCAACTTGCAAATAAACAAATAATAACAACGGCAGGAACAGACCACATAAACTTGCCCATAATCCCGTCCATAAAAAACAGAGATCCAAAGGCAACCATTGTTGTAATAACAGTAGAAGAAACAGGAGCTAGAGTATCAATGGCAGCTTTTTTTGCTGCATCTTTGGGCTTCATTCCTAGTTCTAAGTTTTGATAATATTGTTCTGCTACAATGATTGAGTCATCAACTAACATCCCAAGGACAAGAATAAGACCAAACATAGATATAAGGTTTACAGTGACTCCCATAGAATCCATCAGAGAGAAAGCAACTAGAAATGCAAATGGAGCTCCTAAAGCAGTTATAATTGAAACACGAAGGTTCATAAATAAAACTAGAGCTAAGATGACAAGAAAAATTCCTTGAATCCCGTTTGATGTTAGGACATTTAATCTTCTTTTCACGTAAAATGATAGATCAGAGTATGGTTTATATTTAAACCCTCTTAACTCTGATAACTCTTTCATTTTCACACTTAATGCATCAGTTGTTTCTATAACATCAGCACTACTTTTAGCATTAATGACAAGGAATATCGCCAAATGAGTATCCGCCCTATCTTCTCGCGCCTTGTCTTTTAAAACCCGAGATACTCTGGCTATATCCTTAACCTTAATAGCGCCACCAGCATCATTTGAAATAACAACAACTTCTTCCAAACTTGCAACAGTTTCATTCTCATTTAAAGTTCTAATGAGTTTTTCTCTTTCAAGGTCTTTAATATTTCCTGCCGTAACGTTGACTTGTCTATCTTTAATGGCCGCTAGTATTTGTGTAAGACTTAAATCAAATTGTTTCATTTTTTTTAAATCGACTTGAACATCAAAAATCTCATCTCTATATCCTCCCATTTCAATGGATGATATTGGACGCATACGTTCAATAATATCTCTCACATATTTAGCATCTTCTCTTAACTCTTTTTCGCTCTTTCCATAAATAGCGTAATGAATGAGCCCACGATGAGTATTATCCTGTTTCGTAATAACAGGGGTCTCGACTTCGTCTGGAACATTTTGTGCTAAATCACTAAGAGCATTTCTAACCTCATCTAAAACGTCGTCAGTTATATAATCAGGATCAACCTTGATTGAGACGATTGAGCTACCTTCTGCAGACATGGCATTAATTTCTTCGATTCCACTTACTTCCTTAAGTTCTCTTTCAACTTCTAAGGTAACTAGTTTTTCGACATCTTCAGCTGCTGCTCCTTGATAATCAGTTCTAACAGTAATGAAGTTAAAGTCTACATTTGGAAAGGATTCTTTGTTAAGCGAGTAAAGTGACATTGTTCCAATGACAATAATCAAAAGAGTTAATAAGTTTACGACAACTGAATTATCAACAAAATAATAGATTATTTTTCTCATAGACTAGTCCTGGTACTGACTAAGTAATTTGACCATATTACCGGTTAAAAAAGCTAACTGAGCAACAGATTGTTCATAAAGAAGAAGCATATTTGTTCTTGAGATCTTCGCATTAATGAGGGCCTGCTCTGCATTTAAGAGTTCTTCAAAACTCACCTGCCCCCTAGGATATAACTTCTTATGATCTTTTAAAGAAATTTCTGCTGCTGCTAATTTTTTCTTCACAATATTGAGCGCACTGGAATATCTTTTAATATTTTCCTGTAAGATTTCAGATTTCGTCTTTAATTCACTCGATAAATTCTTAGACTTCAAATCATTTTGAGTTTTTTGCCTCAATAGTTTTGCTCGCTGAGAATTAAGTCTACCACGTCCGAGGGGAAGTGAGTAAGTTAATGCTACGACGGCCTCATCGTTTACATTTCCAAAATGTGAATCAGATATAGCTTTACCTTGGTCAATATTATAAGCATTACTAGTATAGCTTAACGAAAGATTAAGTGTGTGGTTAATTGTTTCCTCAAATTGTGAAATGGTAAGCTCATTTAGTTCATTTGCCTTTGCCAATTGTTCAAGATCAAGAAATTTTATATCATAAAAAAGATATTTATAATTATCGACAGACTTTTCACTCCACGTTACTAGCTTATAATTGACTGGATCAATTTCAACTCCAATTATGTTTTCAATCGCCCTAATACTTTCTCTAAGTAGTCCCATGTTTTTTATTGTCGTCTCTTCTTGAGTAAGCAAAGATAGTTCTGCTTGCTTAAGCTCAAACCTACGACTTAAACCATCTCGAACTCTTCTTCCGACCATACTTACTCTTTTCTTAGCTTCAAGTTCAGCTTCGTTATAAAGCCTATCAAGTAAAATTCTTGCCTTGGCACTCAAGTAAGTTGTAAAGAAATCATAGTGTAATGATTGCAGATTCTTCTCATGTGATACTTTGTTTAAGTCATTTTGAATTTGCAGTAAGTCCCAATTAAGTCTTTCCATGTCATTTAGAAATTCATAAGCATATGTAATTTTATTTCTTCCCTCGTAAACATGATCATCTTCAAAAGAGTTTAAATTTGTTTGAGTCCAATTCGAAATATCATATTCTGCTTGTGAATGTTCAAAACTTAAGCTTCCAAAGCGATAACTAGACTTCGAAAGTCCTAAGGCCAAACTTTTAACAATCGTTTGTTGCGACTGAAAAGCATATAAAGATGTTAAAAAACTATCTGAATTATTTGCAGACAAGGACAATTGCCATTCATGCTTATTGAGCCCAATGTCATAATCTGCTTCATAAATACTTTTTTCAATTGTCAGTTGCTTTAAGTGGTCAGAATCCAAATAACCTTGGTAAACTTTTTGAAAAATAGCATGACTTGGAAATGAATATAAAAACAATAAGATAAGATACTTCAAAACTTCCCCCGATTTTTGTCACCTTATACATTTTTTTTAATTCTTTTAAAACATTGCATCTTGTCAATTGGCATTTAATTCACTATAAGTCCTCTAC
>CAYFHZ010000311.1:0-4557 GCA_964342535.1 uncultured Bacteriovoracaceae bacterium
CCTACAAATGTATCTGCATTGTTTAGTTATTTTGGCCAAGTATACCAAGGAAAAAAAGCCCTTAAAACTTATATAGGATCAGAAGAAAAGGTATATTATATTAAACCTTCTAATGATGGTCCATTTACAGCAGGTTATTGGATCGTTGGAAAGTTTTACTTTTATGATTATCTATCAATTGAAAGATATTTATATGGTTACTTATAAGAAAGCTAGACTAGCTCATCTCCATTAGGATTGATGACAATATGACCTTTATTAATTTTATCTTTTAATACTTTAAGGATCTTCTCTTGAGCGGCTTCGACTTCAGAAACCCGTCGAGGAGGTCCTTTTAATCCGTCCTCAATATCGAGACGAATACCAGTAGAAACACTACTCATAATTTTCTCTGTTATTTCTGCAGGCACGGTACGGAGAGCAAGCCCAAATTCTTCAAGATTTATATCTCTTAAAAGCCCAACCAACATCAATACTGTTAAATATTGAAGATCTTCAATAGACACTAAATTATCTTCTAACTTCTGTGCCATAGCGGGATCTTTGAGTCTGATTTCTTCAAGTAATTTTTTTTGAGCAGTAGGGCCAAGGGCCGATAACATTTTTGCTGCTTCTTTAACCCCACCTTTAAACATTATCTGAACCTTAAATACGGATTAGTTTGAGATAAATAGTTTTTCACATAATCCTCTACACCCTCTTCCAAGGTATGAAACTTAAACTCTGGAAAAACATTTTGAAATTTACTCATTTCAGCTTGAGTATAATATTGATATTGATCCTTTAAGGCCGCTGGCATTTCAATATATTCAATATTCTCTTCTTTATCCATGCCTTTAAAAGTGGCTTTTACTAAATCTTTAAAACTTCTTGCTGTCCCTGTTCCAAGATTATAAATTCCATTTACACCTTTATGTTCCGTTGACATAAGCATCCACATAGCATCGACAATATCCTTAACATAAACAAAATCACGAAGTTGTTCGCCGTCTGCAAAACCTTCTTTATACGACTTAAAAAGCTTCATAGTTCCAGTTTCAGTTATTTGTTTAAAAGCATGAGCAATGACCGATTTTTGACCACCTTTATGATATTCGTTTGGCCCATAAACATTAAAAAATTTTACACCAAACCATCTTTCTGGGCGCTTTAGCTGTTTAATAACCCATTCATCCATAAGTTGCTTAGACCAACCATAAGGATTAAGAGGTTGCAGCATTTCCAAATCATTTTCTTCATCGACAAAACCGTGTTCTCCATCTCCATATGTTGCAGCACTAGAAGCATAACAAATAGGAACATCATATTGAGAACAATAGCGATAAAGTATTTGAGAATACTCAACATTATTTTTCATAAAATAATCAACGTCGGTTTCAGTCGTAGAAGAGCATGCACCCATATGATAGATCTGAGTAACTCCTTCATCAAAAACAGAGTTTAAAATATCTGGCTGAATAAACTCATCAGCGTGGATATATTCTTGAAATTTGACCCCTCTTAAATTAAGCCATTTATTATCTTTTTCCAATCTATCAACAATGAGAATATTCTCTATTCCTTCATCATTTAATTTTTTTACAATACAGCTTCCTATAAAGCCTGCAGCGCCAGTTACAATATACATAAAAACTCCTCTACAATTCTCATAATAACATTAAAACTCTTACCTATCTAGTAACTAAAACATTGCTTTGCGACGCAGCATCATTTTTTGATACCTCACCTATTCTATTTATGTTACTTTAAGTCAAATTTATTAAGGAGTTTACATGATCGATAACAACTGGTTTTACGAAGAATCTTTTGCTGGAAAATTTAAAATGGGTTGGAAAGTAAAAAAACACTTACATTCTGAACAAAGTAAGTACCAACAAATCGATGTCTTAGAAACTGAAGCTGTCGGTAGATTGCTATTACTTGACGGTAAAACCATGGTTAGTGATTTAGATGAGTTTGTCTATCATGAAGTTATGGCACATATTCCCTACATGGTAAGTAGAAAATGTGAAAACGTACTTATCATTGGTGGCGGTGATGGTGGTGTTGTTAGAGAATTTGCAAGACATGAAAATATCAAACAAATCGATTTAGTTGAAATTGATGAGAGAGTCATTGAAGTGTCAAAGAAATTCTTTCCTGAGTGCACTTCAGCACTAAGTGATAAAAGAGTTAATATTCTACCACAAGATGGATTTGCATTTATTAAATCTAAAAAAAATTTTTATGATGTAATCATTGTCGACTCAACTGATCCAGAAGACTTTGCTTCAGGATTGTTTACCTCTGAATTTTATACCGATGTTTACAATGCCTTGAAAGATGATGGAATAATGATGAATCAAACAGAAAATCCGTTTCTTGATGAATACGATATTAAAAGTATTTATCAAAATATGAGAGAAGCCTTTCCTGTTGTACAGTCATTTACAGCACCAATGAGCATTTACCCTGGTGTATTTTGGACATTTGGTTTTTCATCTAAAAAATATCAGGCCACTGACCTCGACCCAAGTAAACTGACTTATATGAGTGGACTCGAACAAACTTTAAAGTGGTACAATCCACAATGGCATCGTGGTGCTTTTAATATTAGTAATTTTCACAAAAGAAAAATTGGGCAAATTTAATGAAAACTCTTAAGCCTATTCTTGAACTTGATCAAATGGAAAATTCAAAAGTTTTCTTTGGTGCTCAGTATCATGAAGCTTTTTTTAAGAATACAACTCATATTATGGGGTTTTGCTTTGATGGTACTACTAGTTTCAGACCAGGTGCACGTTTTGGCCCAGATGCTGTGCGAGAAGCTTCTTTTGGACTAGAGACTTACTCCCCATATCTTGAAAAAGATCTTGAGGATTATAGTATTATAGACTGTGGTAACCTTCCCATATATCCAAGTAAGTGGAAGATCACAAATGATTATTTCCATGGTGTAACCAAAGATCTTAGATTAAAAGAAGATCATATAAAATTTCTCGTTTTAGGTGGAGAGCACTCTATATCTTATGGACCTATAAGATTACATCTTGATCAATATAGTGATCTCGTTCTTATTCACCTCGATGCTCACACTGACTTACGTGACGGTTATTTGGAAGAAAAGTTTTCTCATGCTTCAATCATAAGAAGATGCTGGGACCATATGGATGAAGGTAATGAACTAATTCAATATGGGATTCGCTCTGGTCAAAAAGAAGAATTCGATTTTATGAAAAAGCATAATACTCTAGCGAGATCTTTAGATGAACTTCTAAAAAGAGTTGAAAACCTTTCAGTAACAAGACCAATTTATTTAACACTAGATCTGGATTTCTTTGACCCTGCTTATTTACCAGGCACAGGAACACCTGAGGCCGGAGGTGAAACATTTCATAGTTTCATGAAACTTCTCAAAATATTAAACAACAAAAATTTTGTAGGAGCTGATGTTGTCGAGCTTGCTCCCATGCTAGACTCTACAGGTAACTCAAGCGCATTTGCCTCTAAAGTGGTTAGAGAAATTTTACTAGCGCTACAAAAGTAAAGGATATTTATGAAACTTCTTATTTCAATCTTTTTTATCTTTCTTTTAAATTTTTCCCATGCCTCTGACGTGGTAATAGGAAAAATAGTCAAAACGAAGCATGAAAATTATGGAACTAATTACTTTATACTTATTGAGAAGCAAGATAAAAGTTATGCCTACCCTATCGACCCACAAAGTAATATTAAAAATATCCATACTAAAGTAAACAAAACATTTAAAATTTATGGAGAAAGTCAGTTTGTTAAGTCTACTCAAGGCGAAGGGCAATTTATAGTTTATTACAAGATTAACCAAGCAGAGGAACTTAAATTAAAAGATTTAGCTCTTAAGGAACATGTAGATTTACAAGATCCAAAAATACTTCAAACTTCTGAAAATAAAATTACAACAAAAGATGGTAAGATCATTATTGATGATGCAACTGCAAACAAAGCCATTCTTATTGGTGGAGCTGCTCTTGCGGCTGAGATTCTATCTCAGATTCTTCGTTAGTTGATTCTTCTGAGGCAAGTTCGCGCTTCAACTCAGCACGGTCAATAAGGAGTCCTTCAAAAACTTTATATTTATGATATGAGTAATGACTGGCCTGTTTATTTTCTTTGTTTACCATTTTAACATCTGCCCCATGATTTACGAGATAAACAATTCCCCCATAACAACTTTCCTTACTCGCTAAGATAAGAGGTGTATCCCCTTCTAAGTTTTGTAAATTCAGGTCAGCATTTTTTTCAAGAAGAATTTTCATTGCTTTTATATTACAAGTTTTCGCTGCGATATGCATGAGTGAATTTTTAGTTTTAATATCTGTTTGATTTACAAGATCTTCTCTTTGATTAACTAAAATACTCAAAAGATCAACACGATCTAATTCTAAAGTATAATGTAAGGGGTAACTTCCCATAAAATCTTTTTCCCATGGAACTTCTTTTTCAGATTTTATGTATTTTATAAGCTCATCACTTCCAGAAGATAATAACGCCATATAAAAATCTTGATACATAAAATTCTCTAATTCAAAGTTAGCTTTA
>CAYFHZ010000312.1:0-4551 GCA_964342535.1 uncultured Bacteriovoracaceae bacterium
TTAACATCATCAGCATAAATTTCTAGTTCTGGTTTTGAATTGGCCTGTGCTTTTGTTGATAAGAGAAGGTTCTTATTTAATTGAGCAGCATTCACCTGTTGGGCATCTTTATCAATTCGTACTTTACCAGTGAAAACACCTCTAGATTTATCACTTAAAATACCTTTGTATAATTGAGAACTTTCAGTATTTGCCACACGGTGGTGTATATAACTAGAAGTATCATGATGCTGTTCTTTGTGAAGTGCATATAATCCATGGGCATCGGCAAATGCATTTTCTCCAGCTAAATCGATATAGATTTGAGACCTTGATTTTTCTCCTCCAAGGCTAATTCCAGTGTGAAAAAGATGTCCATCTCTATGAACTTCTGCATTTATTTGTTGTAAAACAAGCGAAGTAGAGGATAGGTCTTGTAAATTATGTATTTCGAAGCGAGATGATTGATTTACTTTAATATGATGACTTAAGTTAACAAAGCTTTTACAAGTATTTGTGATTTTTTCTAAGATGATTGCTTTTGAAAAACTTTGCGTTTCATAAAGATATGTTTCTGAATGGAGAGTGTTTTCTTTATCATAAATACGATGGATAAGAATGGGAGTATTTGAATGATAGGTCTTTGAGAAATGAAAGTAATAACCTTGCTTTATATAAGCTTTATTAAGTGTTTCTGAAATATCTTGAGTACCAATATATTTCTTATCAATAAGGTCAGACATTTCAGTTGAAGAGAGCTCGCTTAAAGGAATGACTTCAAAGTCAAATGAGTCAGAGCTTTCACGATCAAGAACACCATTATGAAAAAATAAGTTTAAAAATCCATTTTCTTTTGAGAAAACTTTATTATTTTGTTCATCGTAATAATTGATGAGAAATTCGTTATCGAGGTTTTTAGAAATATTGGTATATTTCCAAGTTTCATTTTTTCTTGTGGGAATCTCCATCTTTTCTAGCTGATGTATTGCATGATCTCTTATGACCGCCAAATTTGGTGGCAGTATTTCAACCTTGGCCCTTTTTTTGGCGAGTTCTGTATAGTAATGTAAATCAGTCATGTTTAAAGTCCCTCAATTAACCAGTCATACCCACGTTCTTCGAGTTCTAGGGCAAGAGATTTGTCTCCTGATTTTATAATTTGACCTTTATAAAGTACGTGTACAAAATCTGGTTCAATGTAATCAAGTAATCTTTGATAGTGAGTAACGAGCACTATTGAATTATATTTAGACTTGAGTGTATTAACCCCTTTCGCTACCGTTTTTAGCGCATCAATATCTAGACCAGAATCAGTTTCATCGAGAAGAGCAAGTCTTGGGTTTAAAAGAAGCATCTGAAGTATTTCATTTTTTTTCTTTTCACCACCAGAAAATCCTTCATTAACAGCTCTGTCCAAAAATGCCTCATCCATATTAAGAACAGGAAGTTTAGAAATAACATATTTTCTAAATTCTTCCTCTGACATTGTATCAGCTCCTTGGTGTTCACATAGGGCATTGAAGGCTTCGTGCATAAACATAATATTAGAGACACCAGGAATCTCAATTGGATATTGAAAACCTAGAAAAATTCCTTCTCTGGCCCTATCACTTGCTTCAAGATCAGCGATATCTGTATCTTTACCATTGATCTTGAACTCAACTGAGCCTTGAGTAACTTCATAATCAGGATGCCCAGAAATAACTTTTGATAGGGTGGACTTTCCTGACCCATTAGGACCCATAATTGCGTGAACTTCTCCAGCATTTATTTTTAGATTTATACCTTTTAAAATTTCATTTTCTTCTACTTTTGCATGAAGATTTTTAATATTTATCATTTTTTATCCTTTTTTATCCAACAGAGTTTTCTAGTTTCATTTCAATTAATTTTACAGCTTCAACAGAGAATTCAAGAGGTAAAGTTTTAAAAACATCCTTACAAAAGCCATTAACAATAAGAGAAATAGCTTTTTCTGGATCGATTCCTCTAGATTGCAGATAAAAAATTTGATCAGCTGAAATCTTAGAAGTACTTGCTTCATGTTCTAAAGTTGCAGTAGGGTTTTTAACATCAATATAAGGAAAGGTATTTGCTGCACATTGATCCCCAATTAACATAGAGTCACATTGAGAAAAATTTCTCGCATTATGTGCACTAGGCATAATTTTAACTTCACCTCTGTAAACGTTTTCTGATTGATCTGCAGAGATTCCTTTGGAAATAATAGTTGATTGGGTATTTTTTCCAATATGAATCATTTTAGTTCCAGTGTCAGCAAGCATTTTATTATTAGTTAAAGCTACTGAATAAAACGCACCTTGAGAGTGATCACCTTTTAAAATACAACTAGGATATTTCCAGGTAATGGCAGACCCTGCCTCAACTTGAGTCCATGAAATTTTTGAATTTACACCTTCGCAAAGACCTCTTTTGGTGACAAAGTTATAAATACCACCTTTGCCTTCTTTGTCTCCAGCATACCAATTTTGTACTGTGGAGTATTTTATCTCTGCATTATCTAGTGCCACGAGTTCCACAATAGCTGCATGAAGTTGATTCTCATCTCTTTGCGGAGCTGTACAACCTTCTAAATAATTTACATAACTTCCTTCATCAGCGATGATAAGAGTTCTTTCGAATTGTCCTGTTTCTTTTGCATTAATTCTAAAATATGTACTTAAATCCATAGGGCAAGTAACACCTTTTGGAATATAAACAAAAGAACCATCAGTAAAAACGGCAGAATTAAGGGCAGCATAAAAGTTATCAGCAGTAGGGACGACTGTTCCTAAATATTTTTTTACAAGATCGGGGTATTTTTCTACCGCTTCTGAAATTGAGCAAAATATGACTCCAACCTTTTCTAAGTCTTCTTTCCATGTTGTACCTAAGCTTACAGAATCGAAAACGGCATCAATAGCAACTCCGCTTATTCTTTTTTGTTCTTGAAGTGGAATACCTAATTTTTCAAATGTTGCAAGTAGTTCCGGATCAAGCTCATCTAGACTTTTAGGTGTGTCTTTACTGGTTTTAGGTTTGGCATAATAATATAAATTTTGAAAATCAATTTCAGGTATATCAAAATAAGTCCATTTGGGAACTTCCATTTTTAACCATTGTTGATAGGCTTTTAACCTATATTCGAGTAACCACTCAGGTTCATTTTTTTTACTTGAAATAAGTTTAATGATATCTTCATTTAAGCCTTTTGGAAATTCTTCCATTTCAATGGCCGATTCAAATCCCCATTTATAATCTTCTTGTAGTTTTTTTTCTAATTCTTCACTCATAGGGTTCCTGGTATAGTATCTAGATTTTTAATTAATTGTTGATTGATAAGGCTATCCTCCAGTAATTCTTGAAGACTGAGTTCTTTAAAGAATGAGTAAAGATAGTCATTTAATTTTTGTACGGGCCCTGTAATATTACAAGACTCGATTAATGTACAGTTCTTCTCGGAACAATTTTGTTGTAGGTTTTTACCTTCTATCATTTCAGCTAGGGACATAAAACTGACTTGGTATAAATTAGCACTGACTTTATATCCGCCATTTACACCTTGTATTGACTCAAGGATACCATGGGCATTCATGGTTTGCATCACTTTAGAAGTTGTGTGAAAGGGGAGTTTATAGCACTCTACAATGGTTCTGGCCGTTACAATTTCCGGAGAGTTTTCTTTTTGAAAATGTTTTAAAACAATGAGTGCATACTCAACTTTTTTATTAATTTTAAACACTTACAATTCCTTGTATAAATGAGACAATTTTGTACTTATTTTGTAATGATATAGCACTTTTTATGAGCTAATTCAATGAAACTACTCAATTTTATGGTAGGTATATATTATTTTTCTGTTAGAATGGTATTAATGCAAGGTAAATATAGAGAAGTATTTTCTATCCCAGAAATTGAATCCATTTTAAGAGAGTCAAGTGATGATCGGTTTATTGTATGGCAAAACATGGGGGATCATAGGCTTCTGTATAATGTTGATTCTATGTCATACGATCAAGAAAAGAAGCTAATACTATTAAAATTAGCTGATTTCAAATCTGATTTTGATAGTAATCAGGTTGTTTATGTAAAACTTGAATACCGCGGAACCTTATTTAAGGCAAAAATAACGACCATTTCAGGTTCGTATATTACGATAAGTTATCCTTATATTGAGAATGTTAAAACTATAGAATTAAGAGCCCACCCTAGAGTAAATATAAATATTGAAGACGATGTTCTAATAACTTTAAGATTAAAACAAGTTACGACTTTAAATGAATCTGAACATATATTAGAATTTCAAGCTTACGATATTTCTGAACAAGGTATTTGTTTATTAGTCTCTGGGCATAATAAACAATTTGTAGAAGAGGCTTTTGAAATTTTTATTATTCAATTAGGTACTGTGGTTTTGCGTGAACCGGTAAAGATCGAAAAAAAATATGCCCAGGATTATCGTTTTAAAAAATTTGGGAAAAGTCATCACTCAAAAAGAATGGGTTTTCAGGCAGAAGCTTTATTTAATCCTGAAGAATACAGTCGTTTTTTACTAAGTCTAAAGGATTAATC
>CAYFHZ010000313.1:0-4548 GCA_964342535.1 uncultured Bacteriovoracaceae bacterium
CTTGTGGGGGATGTGCTTCATGTGGTCAATGTGTAGTTGTTTTGAGTGATGGTGAAGATTCAGTAAGTGATATTAGCTTTGAAGAAAAGCAACTTTTAGGAAATGTTTTTCATATTACTCAAGAAAGATTGTCATGCCAAACTTTAGTAAATGGTGATATTCATATTGATATTTCTACACATCTTGAAGTTAAGACAAAACCTAAAACCATGAGACGAACAAAAGAAGAAGCGGAAAATATAATTACAGTAAGAAAAGAAAAAGCTAAGGAACGTCCTCAACGACAAGGTGGAGGAAGACGGCCAAAAGCATTTAAAACAGAGATAAATTAGTACACACAAAAAGGAGAGTTATGACTACTAATCCTACAGCAACAACGGATTCGGCGACTCGTATTAAAGAGAAATTTCCAAGTCAAATTAAGTATATCGTTTGGAATGAGGCTTGTGAAAGATATTCATATTATGGAATGAGATCTATACTCGTCATATTTCTGGTAAGCTATTTAGGCTTAGAGAAATTTCAGGCCACTTCAGATTATCATATTTTTTCAGCAGCTTGTTATTTATTCCCGCTTTTAGGGGCGTATATTAGTGATAGATTTTGGGGTAAGTATAAAACAATTATTACTCTTTCTATTGTCTATTGTATTGGACACCTTTTTCTTGCGTTGTTTGAAGACAGTCAAACAGGTTTTTATTGGGGACTTGGTTTAATTGCCTTGGGGGCTGGCGGAATCAAACCATGTGTTTCAGCTCATGTTGGTGATCAGTTTAAACCTTCTCAAAAAGAAGCGCTTCAAAAAATCTTTGATCTTTTCTACTTTATGATTAATTTTGGTAGTACGTTCTCAACTATGATAACACCATGGACCTTAAAAGCTTATGGGCCTGCGGTTGCTTTTGGGATTCCAGGTATCCTTATGGCCGTTGCGACCTTTATATTTTGGCTAGGGCGTAATGAATATGTGCATATCCCACCTACGGGATCTAATCCTCATAGTACAAGTAAAGTGCTATTTAGTGGACTTAAAAATATGAGTAAAGGAAAAGGCTTTTTTGGTGGAGCTTTACTTGATCACCCCGAGCAAGCTGTTAATGATGTAAAAGCAGCACTTGATGTTGGTAAGATTTTCATTGCGATTACAATCTTTTGGGCATTATTTGATCAACACGGATCTTCATGGGTACTTCAGGCCAAAGAAATGAATCTTGATGTTAACATATTTGGTTATCAAACAACTTTACTTCCATCTCAAATACCGGCACTTAATCCAATTATGGTAATGATATTAATACCTCTTTTTACATTTGGGGTTTATCCAGCAATTGAAAAGATTTTTAAAACAACAATGACGCCTCTTAAGAGAATGGGGGCGGGAATGTTTGTGGCAGCGACTTCATTTGCAATTGTTGCTGTCTATCAATCTTTTTTAGATAATGGACAACAAATTTCTGTTCTTTGGCAAGTTATTCCATTTCTAATCATCACAATGGCAGAGGTTATGATTTCTATTACGGGATTACAATTTGCTTATACTCAAGCACCTAGAAGTATGAAGTCAACGATCATGTCAATGTGGTTGTTAACAGTCTTTTTTGGAAATATTGTTACAGCTTACTTTTCTGCAATGGCCGAAGCTTTTAATTTAACTGGCAGTAATTTCTTTACATTCTTTACTGTACTCATGTTTATTGCTGGTATCTTATTTCTCTTTATTGCTAAAAATTATAAAATGAAAGACTATATGGAAAATTAAAAAAAGCACCGTAAGGTGCTTTTTTTTTATAAATTAGCTCCAGGGAACAGATTCCCCCCCGAGAACCATATTTCACCTGCATTTGTGCAGTTCGTACTATCAAAATATTGAAAGTCACTACAATAATCTAGTCTCCAAGTTCCACTATTATCTTCACAGGTTTCTTCATCAGCATAGGTATCTAATTGATGAAGACAATATCTTCCAATCCAGACTCCAGGATCAGAGGACGCTGGATCTGTCGTAGCTTCACATGTTGATTGATCAGTTGAAGAGCCAACCTTAACACAAGTTCCGTATTTTAATTCTTTACATTGGTTATTATTGAAGGCTTCATCTCTGTTATTTGAATCACCATCATAATCTGTGTTTGGATCTAAATCATAGTTTGATAAAAGATCATCAAGGTCATTTATATCATTCCAGTTTTCGCCTACATCTTGTTCACCACTTGCATCCATTAATGGTATTGCCTGGTTAACATCACTCAATCTAGCTAAGTAAGCATTTTCTTCATCATATGTTCTATCCCATTCTCTAATAAAAAGTCTTATCTGTGCTTTGACGTCGAATGCTTGATCAAGACATCTTACGGAGTAATAGGGTTGGATATTTTTATTAGGTTGACTATAGTACCCACGGCCATTGAATAAATGAGTTCCATAAGCAATAGCGTCATTATATCCATCACCATTTTCATCTACTGTGTAACCAGAGTAACTTGAACGACTAGTCATATCTTCAACTTCATCACCTTCAATTAGAAAAAGAGATGAATCAAATAAGTTATCTGTTTTAGTGTTTGAGGTACTACTACATATTCTGGAAAAATTCGCAGCATACATATTACTAACATAGTCTTTACTAAATGGTGACGCTATTGAAATCCCATAACTAAAACTAGCTGAGTCAGTGTTTGAGATGACTTCAGATTGATAGTTAGGTTCATATAAGTCATCAGCAGGGCCTGCAATACAGTTTGAATGTTTACCACCACAACTACTCTCAGATGAAGAGTCTATGTCAATTTGGAAAGTTGGACTAACTGTAGTGTTACAAACATTACTTGTGGACCATGTTTCGTTATTAGATTCACAATCAGTTTGATTATTATAAGAAGAATCTGAACAAGATGATACTTCAACACTATTGATATAAACTGGTACTGTCGTAATTTTTCCAGGATCACAATTTGGTCCTGTTGAGTTGTCTAAAGCATTTGAATAATCATATCGACACTCAAGGCCAGAACCAACTGAATTTGAAAATAACGAAGCAATACCAGCTGTTTGACTTAGATCGAGAGAAAAGGATAAAGTGCTCGTATCAACTTCAGTTAAGGCAGGATTTAAGAGTGTAAGGGTACTATTATATGGGGTATGGATAACACTAGTTGTTTGAAATGTTCTTCCACAATAATTTTGTAAAGTTGCATTGTTTGAACAAGTCGTATCACAATTAACTGTATATTGTGTTTGGGTTGTTGTTCCTGGTTGAAATCTTAAAAAACGATATGGTTTGTATTCCACATATTCACAAAGTTGTGAATCTACTTCAAGTTCAATATTTGCACCGTAGAAATATAAATCAAATTCTTGTACATCTAAGATACAGTCAATAGTATAGGCATCACTTGTTTTATCGTAATCAGATGAGCTGAAACCTAAAGAAGGAGACATAAGTTCACAAGCTTCAGATACCGATCCTTCCTTGTGAAGAATATAAGATAAATTTGAATCAGCTGTATTATTGAGTCGAATCCCTTTATCTGCATAGAGGTCTAGTTCAGATTCAGTTTCTGTTAGGTCTTCACCGCTTTCTTTAACTTCTTCAGAAATTTCTTCCGTACAAGAACTTAAAAAGAGTAATGTTAAAATTGATATAAACTTTAAAAATTTCATAATTGTCCTCAAACCAAAACGTAATCTCTTTAGCTTATCGGTTAATTAAATAAGTTCTTAAATATTGAATATTAGTATACTACAATGGAATGGCATTAAATGACGTATAGTTGCACTAATTAATCAAGTATGTGAATTTCTTAGATTTTTATCTATAATTAGCTTATCATTAATATAATGATTCTAAATTTTAAAATTAAACTTATTTTCTTAGCCTTTATATTTTGGCAAATTCTTTTCATAAATGACGTTTATAGTGCACAGTGGGCCATCGTTTCTGCTGAAAAAGCCCCTGTCTATTCAGATATTGAAATGATGTCGATTATTGGACATATTTCTAGGGGTAAAAAAATTAGAGTTGGAGAAGTTCCTAAGAATAAAGGGAGGCTTCTTCCCATTATTATTAATAAAAAATTAGCATATATAGAAGTAAAGTCCATCGAGTTTGGAAGTGACCCAAGACTCTTAGGAACGGCCTCTCAAAGAATGAAAGAACGGCTAAGTGAAAGACCAATTGTGAGACATTTAGGTGTATATACTGGAAGTTTTTATGGAGGATTATCTAATCCAGGAGAAAAAGAAAGTTCTGATGTGCTTTTTATTGAGTATGGAGTACGTGGATATTATATGGATACTAGAAAGAATCAAAACTTTCGTGTCAGTATTGGGGAAGGGCGATCGACTGGAGATGATGTTAAATTCAAATATTTACCAATAGCAGCTTCTTTTAAAGTTCTGGGGTTACAGTCATATGGGAAAAGTTTTATTTTTTACTTAGGAGGTATTTTTGCACCTTATGTGGAATTAGAGGCTGGAGATCTTTTTAAGATCACGGGGCAAGGCTATGGTGCGGAGTTTGGAGCAGAGTTAAGATTTGAAATAGGAAAG
>CAYFHZ010000314.1:0-4537 GCA_964342535.1 uncultured Bacteriovoracaceae bacterium
TTTATCTAATAGTGAACTCAATAATGATTGTGCTGAGTCTAAAAGGCTTGATCTTTTTGAGTCTGCCAATTGCGAAGGAGAGTTTATTTCCTCTGAGAGTTAAATCATATTCTCTGACTTTTCAAATATCCAAGACAGTTTGAAAATGTATATGAAATTTTTTTCTTGATGAGATGATTCAAAATCACCAATAGCATTGGTCACCTTTAGCTTATTCCACGAATTTTCTAGAAAAAATATCCGCATTTGAGAAAATGTATCAGATTCTAAAAATTGATCCTCTTGAAAGATAATACCTAATCTTTTATTTTCAAAATTTATTCCTGATATATAAGCTCTTCTTACTTGTACTTCTTTTTTAGGATTGGTCATAAGGCCATAATCATATTCAGCAACAGGAAGATCGTCTAAGTTTTCTTTATAGCTATATTTGTTTCGGTAATAGGTATATGACCCTGTTATAAATATATGCTTTGCTCCAAGTGCTAGTTGTACTCTAGAATAGTTTTTACTCATGGTTCCAGTACATCTAACCTCATCACAGTCATAGTAACTAAATTTTTCATAATGAGATAGATATTCTTGCTTCCCATAACTGAATTCAATATTTTTTAAAGGATAAAAGCTTAATTTATACTGTGTATCTCTGACGACAATTGATTCGTAGTGAATGATTGATGGCCGTAGTAATCCATAATAAAGAATATTTTCTTTTTGCCCATACAAAGAAAAATTATATCCTATATCTAGTGCGAGACTGCTACCAATACCCGGATAGGATCTTGCTAAAAGAGATGTTTTTGCATCGAAATGGGCATGAGCTATAGATGTAAAGAAGCAAAAAAGAAAAAACTTCATAAATCATCTATGTTCATAAACCCTTCTGGAAAAAAGATTCTTTTAGGATCATGTAAGTCTTTTAATGATTTAAATGTTTTTAAAACCTCAGGGGTCCAATATTGCTTAATAAAATCTTGCTTAATGAGACCTATACCATGCTCTGCAAAAGGTGACCCTCCGATTTTCTGAATTGTACTATATAATATCTCGAGCTGTTCTTGGCATTTTGTTGCTTGTTCAGATGATGGCATAAAATTAAAATGTAAATGTGCATCTCCAAAATGACCAAAAAGCATATAATCTACACCCATCATAGAGCATTTTTTATATTCATTAAGTAAAAGTTCAAATTGTTCAGAACTCACTTGTATGTCAGTACCTTTTTTAATGACACCTTTGTGAGAATTGATTTCATATACTGCTCGTGGAATAGCTGCTCTTATCATATGGAATTTTGATTCTGCAATTTCAAAGATTTCCTCCTCATTTATAAACTCCGTTACTTTCGTTATGAAATCTTCATAGAATGACTCAAAGTAGGTTGACCTTATTTCTAGGAAAATAGCATCTTTATTTTTATTGGGTCTTTCTTCCTTAGGAAGGTAGTTAAATCCATTGGAGTCTATGAGTTCGCAAACAACTACTTCTTCTCTGAAGTTCTGAATGAGTTTTTGAATTTTCACATGAACTGCGATATTTTCTTCCCATTTTGGTACAAGCATAAAAAGATGATTAACTTCTTCAAGTGGCGCCGTTTTTATTTCGACTTCAGTGATAACTCCTAATTGTCCTTCAGTGCCAATAAGTAAATCAATCTCTTTTTCAAAGCGTGGGAAGGGGGCATTTTTAAATTTAGCATATTTTTTGTATTGATTTTGATATTCTTTAAGACCTGTAATATCTTTTGAGATAGTTTGACTATGAGTTAATTCTATCTCTTGACCTTGGAAGTTTAGGTATTTTAAACGGACTATTTGCGATCTTAATGTTCCATAGTGAAAACATCTCTCTCCAGTAGCACTCGTAGCAGCACCAGCACAAATGAGGGCCAATTCTTCAGTGGGAGCTGTTTGAATATTTCTTTTATGGTCTTTTAAAAAAATCTTTGCCTCTTTCCAGCTGATAGGGCCACGGACAATTAAATTATTGTCGGAAGTCAAGTCGATGGAGCTTTTTAATGCAGATAGATCTACCATATTGAAATTTGTATCTTTAAATCTGTCTTCTAATTTATCATAAGGAATTACTGTTGATGTTTGAGATGAAAAATAAAAACTAGGAAGCTCTGACTTTATATGGTTTTTAATTTCCTCAATAGTTTTATAGCGAAATGTTTTAATCATAACTATCCTCTTGTGAACACGACTTCATCTTCAGTTGAAAGTTTTTTATTATATTGATATGAATCATGATCAAAAGTTAAGATATCACTTAATTTATTTAATTTATTTTTTAAGATATAGTTGGCCATCATACCTCTAGCTTTTTTTGCATTAAAGCTAATAATTTTATATTCACCATTTTTCATTTCTTTAAAAACTGGAGTAATAATTTTGGCTTTTAGATTTTTTTGATTAATAACTTTAAAGTATTCCTGGCTGGCACAATTGATAAGGATTTCATCTTGTTTTAAATCCTTATTTAATATTTTTGTTACATCATTTGACCAATAATCATAAAGGTTTTTGGCACCTTCCGTACCAAATCTTGTACCCATTTCTAGGCGATATGGTTTTATTTCATCTAGTGGTCTTAAGATACCATAAAGACCACTTAATATTTTTAAGTGCTTCTGAGCATATTTAACCTGAGACTTGTTAAAGGTATAAAAATCAAGTCCAGTATAAGTATCACCATTAAAAGCATATGCCGCCGGTTTAATTAATTTTGATTTAGTAAAGTTTTGAAACCTTGTATAATTTAATTCACTTAAAGTTGATGATAATTTCATTAATTTGGCAATATCATCAGAACTTAATGTTTTGAGTTTCTTGATGAGAGGATGTGTTTTTTCCATCAATTGAGGGCAGGTTGTCTCATTTACAATAGCTTCTGTTTCGAAATCAAGTTTTTTAGCAGGAGATATAACGACTTTCATATTCAGACCTTTTTGTCGTTATCTTATCAATTTCATTATAAATTTGCACACAAAAAAAGGGCCTCTTTGAGACCCTTTTTCGTAGTATTATTTTATTAAAAATTAGAATGCTTTAAAGATCTGAACACCAGCACCAAGCTTATCTGCAGCTTTAACAAGTGATGGGTCATTATATACAAATGGATATAAGTTTACAGAACCAACATCAAAGTTAACACCTGCTAGGATTCTTTCTGATCCATTAGCGACCATAAAGTCTAAATCACCTTTACCATCCATATGAGCAGTTGCAGTTTCTAAATCAACTCTCAGTTTGTATTTTTCAGAAAGAGCGGATGTAGACCAAGAGGACCAAGTGTAAATAATGTCAATTGGATCATCTGTATAACTATCAGAATTAAATTTATAAGCAGTTTTTTGTAAACCACCCCAAAAAATGAATTGGTTATAGTCATTTATTGTTGCAATAAGTAGTGTCGTAAGTCTTGCTCTTGCAATTCTTTGATCACCTTGTTCGTAGTTTGAGTATCTAGAAACAGGTGCTTCCATCATGACGCCACCAAACCATGTTACTTTATCATTAGAAAGTAATTTTCTTCTGTAAGCAAATCGTGGATCTGCTTCATCAAAACGATCACCTTCACCGTTTCCAGGAATTTTATCAGTCAGTTCATGACGAATTGTAACAGTAAATCTGTTATCAGAATCATGATCATAATTTACAATAAGTGAGTTATATAGTGCTGTTCCATTTTCAGAAAGTGTCTCTTTTTCACTTTCTACCAATCTAGCAGTATAGAGTTCTCCGTAATAACTAGTGTTAACTTTTTCTAAAAAACTTTTCTTTTTAGTTTTAAGATTTGTTTCTGTCGTTTGTCCAAATGCGCAAGCCACTCCCAATAGCGATGTAAGCGCGATAAATCTCTTCATAACTGCTGCTCCTCAATTAATTATAATTGCTAAAATTCCCTGAACATATATAACCTAATTTCGTGTGTTTTTGTAAACTAATAAACTGTTACTATAAAACTTACACGGCGCGTTATTTGTTTATTGCTAAGTAGATGAAATCACATTGGATTCAGTGATGTGTCAAGGTGCAAACTGACACTTGTTTGACTTTTTAATCCAAGAACTCCAGTTCTAATCCTTCCTCACTTATTTCTAGTGTCATTATGGCCTTATTATTTTCTTTAGCTTGTTCAGTAAATTCCATAAGGTCTTCCACACCAATCTCTGGATCTAGATAATAATCTGCACTCAAAATTATAATAATTGCTAAGGTTTCTTTAAAATCTTTTTCAGTTTTAAGATTAAGAAGTTTAAAACTTGCTATAGTGGCCAATTCTGGTTTTTCTTGAAATGTAATGTCTACGTTCATATTTTTCCTTTTAGATGATATCTTTTTTTACAACTTCTCGCCATTCACCAGGTTGAAGTTGGTCTATTTTAAGTTTTCCAATTGATACTCTTAAAAGCCTCAATGTGGGGTGACCAATTGCAGCAGTCATTCTTCGTACTTGTCGATTTTTTCCTTCAGAGATGATTATTTGTAGCCATGCTGTTGGTATATTTTTTCTAAAGCGAATGGGAGGATTA
>CAYFHZ010000315.1:0-4536 GCA_964342535.1 uncultured Bacteriovoracaceae bacterium
AGGATTGCACATTCAATTTCTCTAGCATTAATGCCTTTTTCAACTAGAATTCTTCGATCATATTTTGCAGCTAAATCAATTGCACTTTTAAGACCTGAAGCACTTTTTACCTTTGTAATCCCCACAGAAGAACCCATATTGGCTGGTTTTACAAAACAGGGGAATTTGATATTTTCTTCTATATCTTTAGTTATTATATTTATCTTAAGCATTTTGCAAGTTCACGCCAATGATAAAGATTGGGGATTTTACGAAAACAATGGATTTCATCGGTTAGATAATAACATTTTCAGTGAACTAAATTATCACTTAGACTTATTAGGTTTATTACCTGTTTATAGAAAGAATCCAACTCAATCAACCTTATTAGGTATGAACCAAATATTTCAAAGTCCTTTCTTACAACACGCTGTATTTTTAAAATACAATACTACTGGGCAAATTAATCATGATACAATTCTAAAGGATGGTGCAAATTATCTTTTCAATTTTAAAGATGCTTATGACAAAACCTATACCCTAATATTAATAAATTTTGATAATTCTAAATTCTTAACTAGAACTATAAGAACAATACGAAAAGTTGTTATGGGAGGTCAGAAGACATCGTTTTTTCAGAAAGCTCTTAGGAATACAATATCTATCATTCTTCCTATGGCCTATGCAAATGAGACAGATATTTCCGGTAGAATTGGGTGTATGAGTAGAGAGGAATTTCAATCCAAATTTTTGGCCATGCTCAATCAGGATGTTCCTAAAATTTTAGGAGAAACAACTTTAGCCTTTATAGGTAAATGTGCATATGATGCAGGATCAGGGTTTATAAGTGGGGCGGAAAGTGTGTTGGAGTTTGCTGGTTACCTTTATGATCAAGGAGGTAGGTTACTTACTATGGATATTGCAGAACTTTATAATATGTATAAACAAGGTCTCAGGGCCATTTCAAGTATTATTAACAATAATGATTGGACGGAATTTATAAATTTACTTCCACCACATTTAGTTGAGTTCTTTCAACGATTACAAGGCTTATTCTTAAATACTACAAGTGAGCAAAAAACAGAATTTTTCTGTAAGTTTATAGGTGCCATTGGTTTTGAATATGCACTTGAACTTTTTACTTACAGAGCTGCGGGGCGAGTCTTAAACATTCACCAAAGAATTATAAGGAGTATCAATCGAGTTTTACGAGAAATGGGAATCAATTCAGCACCTCTCAATTTTAATAATAATCCTAGTACGACTCAAAGTAATATTCAAAATAATAACGTGCCAACATCAAATCCAACTTCATTAAACTTAACTGTAACTAATGGTTCTAACTCTCTACAGCCCCAAGTAACGACTAGCCCGAACACAAACTTAAATCTTCCTTCAAGTACAAGACCTAGTACGAACTCTTCTCTTTCTAATACAAATGTGACCATACCACTTAATCAAAATAGCTTAAACAATCTACTAGATCAAAAACCTGACACAGGTAGAGCACGCCAGAATACAAATGATAATATAATATCTCCTTGTAACTCAAAAACATTTGGGAAACCTTGTCCATATACTGAAAGATCACAAACTGATGAATTTCTACAAAGGCGGAGTCAAATTTCCAACTTAAGAAGAGAGTTAAACCCAAAAGTAGAAAAATATAGAGATTTAAAGAAACAATGGAAAGAAACTAAAGAAAAAATAAATAACGGTGAAATTTCCCCTAATTCCCCTGACGTTTTACAACTCAAAAGAGAACTTGAAATAACTAAGCAAGAAGCTATACAGGTAAATAATCAATTAATAGCTTTGATGGAAGATGAATTATATGAATTAGGAATTGAGTATAGAAGAGTTACTGGTTTTGATCATGAGAATCCTGAATTTGACTTACTTATTCTAAAACCAAATGAAACAGCTGAAGCTCTCTCCCATATGCCTAACCTTCCTCCCTATATACAGCAAATTCTTGATAAACAAGATGACGTTGATTTTGACCTTAATGAAAGTATTATTATCTACCCAGCGGACTCATTCTTTTCTCGCAATAATGCAGGAGGGTACTATTCCAATGTTGCATATGCAGAAGATGCATATATTGCACTGCCAGTAACACCATCTCGTCCCGGTGATATTAGTCTCATAATAGGTCATGAATTAGGGCATGCTGAAGTTGCGACTGTCGGAAGAGCAGGAAGAGATGAGAGTATGTTGACTATTCAAACCCACAGAACAGATAGAACAGATAATAACACTAGACTGAGCGAATCAGATCTCTACTCAAATTTTAGAAGTAATGATGAATTATTCACTTACTCTCATGATATAGGACGCATAAATAGTATATTAAGAGAATATATAAATCCACCCAATAAAGTAGAAATAAATAGAAATCTTAAAAGATTCAAGGAAGGATTAATGGAAGTAAAAGATATGGCCAGCAATATTGCAGAAGAAACTGAAACATTTATAAAATTAGCAAAAAATGCATTAAAGGAAGGAGTTGTTGACTCTACCTATATAATTAAACAAGCCCGGAGATGGGAGGGTGAAACCTTCTTCAATTTTGAATTTAATGGAAAAAAACAAGTAATGAAAATTACCAAAAAGGAAAATATAGAACTTATTGATAAAATGCGAGATGGTAATTTGTCACAACGAGAGAGAGATAATGCTGCTATTGAATTTATGAACGCGATGATTGATAAACAAACACGACTTAACAAAGTTGCAAAAGAGAGAATAGAATCGTCTACAGACATCAGTAATTTAGTAGATATAGAATTAGACAAAATTCAAAATAATGATTTCTCCACCATCGCTGAATTATGTGACAAAATTGACTCATCTCGGATATCTGATTTACCAAATAAGGCATTATCTACTTCTGATTTAAAGTAAATAGGTTGTTATTTAGTAATGAAAACCGCTTATCTAAACTATGTTTCATGTTTTTTAAAACATCTGGTTCATGTAAATCTCGTAAAGTATAACCGATTGTAATATGAGGAAAAAACCAAGTAGGGTCAAAAGCATGAGCATCTCCCCCATTTTTTATAAATTCTTGATAAATTTTAAATCGAATTTCTCGTAATTTGAATGAGTCTACGATAATAAAAAAAGTTTGCTCTTCTTTGCCATTTATCAGTTTTTTTCCACTTCCGACTCCAAGAAATTTTAAGTCTGCAAATTGAATATTTTCATTTTCGGCTATTTCATGAATTCGTTTCATTGAAATATGAGTACTTAAACTATTTACAAACTCAGGAGGTGTTATCGTTGTAATATGAGCTTCCCCTTCAATTTGCCACGCTGTTAAAAATTTAAGTTTTAAACCAAGTTTTTCTTCAATTCTTTTTCTTATTTCTAAAATTGGCCCATATGGAATATTCATGGCCAGGGCATTGTTAAAGCTTGTTGGGTCAGCATCTATATGCTTCACTAACTCCATTGAAGAAGTATTCGTTAGCTCAATAAAAGGATTTGCTGCAAAAACAAAGAGACTAAAATATAATGAAATAACAAATAATAACTTCTTAAACATAATTTCCCCTTAATGATTAGGGATTAATAGCTTATCTCACCTGATACTACAAGTAAGATAAGCTATTAAGAGAGAATTTAGAAGTTTCGACTTCTAGAGATAAGTTCTTTCACAATACCGTCTTTATCTAAAGTAGCTTGCTGGTATTTCTTTCGGTAATTAGCTGGGTCTGCAAATAGGGATTCCATTAATTCATCATTAGCATGTTCTATAGCAAAGAAAGTAAAGCTTTCATAACCATAATTCCGAATAAATTCCATGCCTTTGTTTGTTAATGTCGGAAGCACCCTGTATGGACAAATATTAGGACTTTGTAAAGTTTGGGCCAAGACTTTATTAAAATCTTCCATCTCAATACCTGTTTTATAGTTTGTAAGGTTAAAAAAACTTTTCTTTAACTTTCTAGTCTTTTTTGTTTCAACTCCAGCAATCATGTCTGCGATGGTCTTATCAAAGCTTTGACGATTTTTTAGAGAGATATATTCTACAGGAACAGCTGTTACGGTAAAAAATGGTCTCGCTACAACTGTGAAGTATACTTCAAAGGCAGCAGCAACAGTTACACTCATTAAGTTCGGATCACCATCATCGAGTGCAGTTCTTGCGTCCATGAATACTCCCTTTGTCCATACTCCTTTCAAAGTATGTGCTTTGGGTCTATTATCTTCTTTTGAATCTGCAATAAATGCTTCATAGCAATTATTGCTAGCAAAAGATGTTAAAGAGCATAAAAGTGTCATTCCTAGTAGTAGTTTTTTCATAAATTCTCCTTCATTTGATTGAATGAAGACTTTATAACCCACTGCGCCATCCCGTGCATTTACATTGGGTAACATTGAATAATATTGAGCACTTAGGTCACTTCTCTATTAAGATAAAAATTATTACAATTTCTGTCCCAACTCAAAAAACTGATTTGTTAGTGCGTAGACTTTGGTTTTAGGCGTATTATTATAGGAATACTCTTTATTAATATCATCAAAAAAAGCTCTTATTTTTTTTGTTAT
>CAYFHZ010000316.1:0-4535 GCA_964342535.1 uncultured Bacteriovoracaceae bacterium
AAAAAACAGCCGAATTGGCTTTCTAGAAGACATTTACATTACTTTGAAATATTTATTAAATTTAAAGGGGTGTTAAAGTGTTACTTTATTTTATCAACTTTTGATTGAATTCTAAGATTTTTCTTATTGGATGAGTACAGCTTTCTCTGGCGCCATATAAAGTCTGTGGCATAATCTCTAGACCAACCAAGTGTAGTTAAGATTGAAGCTTCTCCTTTCATCGAATGGATATGTCCGGATGTTCTTCTAAGAGCAGATAAGTGGATATTTTCTCCTGTGGCCTCTTGAGTGGCCTTATACACTCTAATTCTTAAGGCCTCATCACCAATTGGTCTATTGGATTTTAAATTTTTTGAAAAAAGCAATAACTGTCTTGGAAAAGATTTTTGAATAAGATTATATTGATGTTCCCATTGAGATATAAATCTCATTTGAAGATCTTTTAACCACTTGGGTTCAAGAGGTAATTTTAGAATCTGTTCTCGTCTATATTCTTTATTGCGATAGCTGAGCTGATCTCTAAAAAGTTGAATATGGATCGCTCCATTTAAAATCTCAATGGTTGAATTACGCAGCTCAGGGCCTGTAAGCCCCCAATAAAGAATAAGAGCAATAATCATCGCTCTTTCAGGATCAGATTCTTTAGATTTAATATACTTAAAAAGTAGGTTTATCTGTTCATTTGAGCAGATTGTGAGCTCTTTATTGATCTTTCGAGTTTTAAAATTTTGCATTGGGTTTATATGAAGATACCTTCTCTCATAGGCCCAAGTATAAAATTTTCTTAGACTACAAATGGTCTCATTCGAGGAGTTAATAGATAAGTATTCTCTAATTTGATATTCATTCAATTTCAAAATATTAGAAAAATCGTATTGAGAGGAGCTCCACTTTTGTAGATGAAGAAACAAATTACATAACGAACAGCAAGTGCTCAAGGTTCTTCTGGCCTTCAGTAGGTCTTTAAAATAGGCTTCAGCAATTGTTTTAAAATCATCGTCTAGTCTGGTGATAGAATTATTATAGTAAACAGAATGATCTTGTTCTCTACTTGAGAGAACACCAAGTTCTTGTAGCATTTTTCCTGTTTTTTCAAAGGGGCAACCACCTTTAAATTTGACTTGGGCAAAATCAAAAAATGAATTTGATAGAGTCTTAATATTATTCCAATTTTTAATTTGATCAATTTTATTTTCTTTCAAATATTTTGAAAAAAGGAGCGTAATATCGATATGATGCTGTTTTATAACAAAGCGATTAATATACTCAAGGTAGAGCTGCCAAAGATACTTCTTATAGCTGCCTTGAGGGCAATAATGATTCAGTTTATTGATGATATCTTTATTTTTATTTTGGGCCTTGCAAGTATTGCAAATACTCTTTGAGTCTCTGAAATTCTTTATTTGCTTACAGCTTGAGCATTTTCTTCTTTCTTTTTTTGGAGTTAAGTTGATGAAGGGATCAGAATTGATATATTGATTCTGTAATAGCCAGCGATAAAATATTCTTATTGAGCTGTAATGGTCATTATAGTTTGATAGATTCATATGTTCTAACGATTCTAAATATAAAGGTATTTTGGTGATTAATTTTATTAGGGATTCTCTATTGCACCACTTGTGAAAATGACCGACGTTTCTAAGGATCTTGGCATTAGCTCCTTTTGTTTGGTTTGCTTCCTCTTTTTCTTTAGAAAATTGACAAATAATTTGATAATCATCATCTTTAAATTTATCTCTAAGTACTTCTAAAGAATGAATAGGATAATAACTCCGAGTCTTTGGTTTGATGGCCAACTGCTTTCGAATTCTATGAAATGGGCACCCATGTTTTAATCCCTTTGAACTGTTATAATAAATTTTGTGTTTTTCTGATAAAGTAAAAACTTCACTCCATTCTTTTATCGGTGAAATCTCTTCTGTTTCCAAAAGTTCTTTAAGTCTAATTGCGATATTTGGTTCTTGATTTTTAATATACCCAGATAGGACTTTTTTAATGTATAGATTAAATATTTTTTTATTATAAGGTGTTAGGGGGATAAATTCTTTGGCGATACCTTGAATACGCTTTTTATTGTTAGCATTGTCATAACAAGATTTACAGTAACCATTTGCTTTTGATGGTTTCATTTTCTTGCAGGATCTGCATTTTTTATTTTTAACCGTCACTGCTTATAATCTTCTGGATTAGGAAAGGATTTAACGGCCACTTTACTTTTAGGTGTGTTTTTGTAAGATAATTTCTTTTTGGTTTTGCTCTTTATTTTCTTAGGAGAAATCTTTAAAAAGTCAGATAAATTACAATCTAGGGCCGTGCAAATAATCTCGGCGGTCTCAAGCCTTAGCATTGATGGGCGCTGATTCACATATTTGCAGAGGTTTGCAACGGAAATAACGTATCCGGTTTTTTTAGTAATGAGCTTTTTAAGCTCTGTTACGGTATAGATACCATGGGAGTTGGCGAGATATGATTTAAAATTCCATCGGATCGTCATCTATTGCCACCTTTTCTAGAACATTTTGTATTTCTTTTTCTGTCCATGCAGCAGAGTGCCTTATATAATGATGAACAGTAGCAGATCCCGAGTGTCCAAGAAGCTGAATCAGTACAGGTAATTTATTCGGAAACCTTTCAATAAATCTAGTTGCAAATATTCTTCTAAGCCAATGTGGCCCGAAGTGATCAGCAACGGGTACATCGTACTTGGTTGAAACTTTAATCATATCTTTTATAAATCTTTGAACTTGAGCATAAGGAACTTTTTTACCTGTGCGAGATAAGAATAATAAAGTTGATGATTTGGCCCCTTTTAGTCTCGGACGGTGTTCTTTTAAATAATACTTAAGTGTATCTCTTGCTAATGGAGGAAATACAGTGACTCGTGCTTTTTTACCAGAACCAGTACTTCCTTTAGCATATCTGGTTTGTATTTTTTTACTTTCAAAGAAAATATCTTTTTCCATATCAAGATTTATTAGTTCATCAACTCTAAGGCCAGTCTCTACAGCAAGGACCACCATGGCATAGTTTCTAGCATTTAGAACCGGATAATGTCCTTGAGTGATGTAGTGCTGTCTAATGACGCTTAAAAAGTCATAAATACGTTCAGGCTCAATTGGAATGCCTAAATGCTGACTATCATGAGAGTGACTTGGAATGTCGTATTCGCTGACTGGTTGGTCAATTCGATTAAAAAGATCAATAAGTCTCTCAGCCCCATTTTTAGTCTCGACAAATGGATGAGCAAGTACATATGAGAAAAATCCTTTTAGCATGCCAAGATAGTTTCTAATGGTTTGGTTACTGATTTGAGAGTCAAGTAATAGCTGTCCATAATTAACTATTCGTTGGCGTCCAGTGACTGGTTCCATAGCTTCCCATACAAATAAGGGACGGTTTTCATTGCCGTGGTATTCAAACCAAGAGTAGAGAAACTTTTTATTTTTTGAAATCGTTCTTTTAGAGTGGTTTCTTATTCGGTGTGATTTTAGATATCCTTCAATTATTTGACAGTGATAATCATAAGCATCAGTTCCATACTTTTTATCTTGAAGAAGCTGTTGGGTATTTTGTTCATATTTAACGAGTTTAAGCATGATAAACCTCAAGATTAAGTTCTTTAAGATGAATCAGTGCTTTTATAAAATTTATTAAACAATCATCATCGAGCCCAAGAATCTGAAATAAATAGACAGGATGATTATTATCAATGAAACCAAGAGCAATATTAAAAAGAATAAGTTCATTTGGTCCTATTTTCTTAGCATCTGATAAAAGTTTATGTTTAGGAGCTTTGATTTTAGGCTTCTTATGATGAAAGAAGCTCATGAGGAGTCGCTCATCTCCATTTAAAAGATAATTGATACTGCTAAAGATATTTGCTTGCTCAAGTTCAGTTCTCATTTTGATCTCCAAATTTATATGTGTTGATATAACTGAAGAGTTTTTTGAAATCTATGAACTTGTTTGAATAAAATTGTTTAAAAAGTCTGTGTTTAAGTCTTCAAAATCATTTATAATGTCGAAATCCCAGAACTTGTTTATCAACCTGATACCAAGCTGTGAAATGGTATCTTGAAAAAACTGAAAAAAAGCATCAGTTGAGATAGGAAGACTTAGAAAGTCTTTGCCAATTTGAAAGCAATACAAGAAAGACTTTATAAGAGTATTAATCTTTTGTTGCCGTTGTTGACGTCTAATCTGATGATATTTTGAATCGGATAAGTATTTGTTCTTTTGTCTCCATTCTTTCTCATTAGCATACTGACGCTGTTTTTGGCATGATTCATTTTTACATGCTCTTGGTCTTTTCGTTTGAGGCCTAGGGGAAAAGATAGTATTACAAAACTCGCATTTATGCATGGGCATCTCCAGGTTTAATTTGGTCGTTAATAATGTTGATGCCCAACCTTTACATAAAATTAAAGTAGAACTTAAATAATTAAACTCCAACCTGAAATATCTTTATAAATAGTTAATGTTCTTCGGTAATTTAGAGGGAATGAGTAGAAGTTTGTTAAGGGAAATATCCAGTG
>CAYFHZ010000317.1:0-4524 GCA_964342535.1 uncultured Bacteriovoracaceae bacterium
TTTGGGGAGGAGTGACAGAGAGTATTTTAAATCAATATAACAAATCAGTTCTTGTTGTTAAGAATTTTCAAGTAAAGAATCCTAAAAAAATACTTGTGACTTATGATTTTTCTCATCATTGCGAGGAAGCTTTAAATTGGGCGAAGAAGTTTGCAAATGTTTTTGAATCAGAAATAACATTAGTTAATATTGTGCCTTGTTATTATGAGGGCTATCATGCAGCTCATGCTTATAGTAGTGCCTTAAACTCAGCGATGGAAACTGTAATAGATGCTAGCGTAGTTGATATTAAAGAAAAATTAGATGTCATTGTAAGAGATTTTGGAAGTATTGCTACTAAAGTTAAGTCTGAAGTTATTATTGATAAAGAAGGTAGTATTTCTGATCAAATTTTAGAATATGCAAAAAATAATAAAATAGACCTTATTATTATGGGAACTCACAAGAGAGGAAGAATTAGAAAATTTATTCTTGGAAGTTCAACAAATAGAGTCCTTAAAGGAAGTCAGGCTTCTGTTCTAATTGCAAAGTAGTATTTATGTTAAAAAGTATAATTTTCTTTTTTATATCTATGACTTCATTAAGTTCTTATTCAACAGACAAAGTGAAAGAAATTTTTCCTCAAATGACGAGAAAAGTTGAATTTAAAATTTTAGATAGTGTGAGTGCTGAAAAAAATAATACACAAATCTTTGCAGTTTATAACAAAAAAAAATTATTAGGTTTTGTTCGACCTATTTCAACGACAACAGGCTGTAATAGTGCTTGTCTTCCTTTAAATTATGAGACATTTTACTCCGCCAAGGGGGATTACATAAGTCTTTACAGCGAAGCAGGGCTTACTAAAATTAATCATGAACCTTTTTCTAAAGACGATTACTCACGTCTAGAGATACTACTTGCAATGGCACCGCAGGAATTTAGTAAAATTTCTCATCCAAAAGAACTAACTGATGCAATTAGTGGTGCTACATTAAAAGACTATGTTCCATTAGTAGTGAAAGGAGCAGCTTATTCAACCTTGCGAATACACCTTTATAATCAAGAAACGTTAAACTTTCTTAAGGATTGGCCCAGAAAGAAGTAAAATTAGTATGTTACAGCTGGAGCAAAAAACTCAAGTTTTTGTGCTAAAATGACGATATAACCTTAGGGATAAGGAGTTTGTATGTCTAAGCCTATGCACTTTTATGTTGTTTTTAATCCACTACTTAATGATAAAAATTCATTATATTCAACCCAAGCTCACGAGTTTTATTATCAGCTCAAACAAAGAGTGAAACACACTGATAAGCCTTTTTTGTACTGGGGAAAGCTAAAAGTGAACGAACAAGATACACAAGAATTAAGTACTTATACTCAGATTATCGATACAAATTTAAATCAAGGAGATCATAGTTTTCTGTATATCACAGATTATCATCATTTTTGGGTTGCAAAGATTGAATCAGTACAAAAACAAATAAATGATTTGGACGACACGCTACCTTTTTATGAAGGTAAAGAAGTCAGTACATGGTTTAAGGTTACTGATATGGATCTCATCTCTGCTGAATTTCATGAAACAGGTCATTATATCAATCAACTCTTTGTCGATAATAAATATGAAGACATGAAAATTGATCATTTATCACCATATGTTGGTGGATTACATTTTCCACTAATAGTTCAAGACCATAATGTTGAATCTTATTTTTCATCATCATTTGGACAAGTAGGACCAAGGGTTTTACTAGAGAATGAGTTAATTAAAAATCCACAATTAGTTGATGAAGTCAAATATCAAGTGAACTCATTTGTTTTACCTCCACATGTATACAGTAAATTAAATTATGCTACGAAAACTCATATTATCAATATTGAGACTAAAATTTCAAAGCAGAAGAAAGTTGATAATTATTTAAGTTTTCAAATCTTTAAAACCTATGCAGAAGTTTTAGAGAGTGTTCTGGGGGATTTTTTAGGTACAGAGCTTAAAAAAGAATTTGGTCTCTGTCTTTATGTTAATGAAACAGGTGAAGAACTTTATGATCATCATATTGAGGGGAGCTTCAAGTTGATGGACTTTAAAGGAGAATTGAGTTTAGCTGCCATTGCTTCTTTTATGAACTCAAATCAAAAGTTTGGAAACCTTACTTTTGAAAATATACATGAATCTCAACATGCCATACTTGCATATTATAAAAATAAATTACATCCTTTTATTGAAAAGTATGAGGTAATAGCTAGGTTAAACTCTATAAAAACGAATCCAGATTATGAATTTGTTATTCATCAAAGTGAAGCTTTTGAATTTAGAAACTATATTCTTGGAGTTGGTTCTAAGGGAGTTATCAATCAGCTGTATCGTTATATTTTTGAATCTCGTCACTTAGATTTTAAAAAAGTTTCCTAATGGCCAATTGTATTTGATCAACCGTATCTATCTAAGGTATTTTATATTCATAAATTATTCTTTAGTAGGTATGTATGAATCAAATCCTGAAGTGGTTAACTTTTGTAATTATTGTCTTTGTTTCAATAATATATAGTCTGAATCATTTATCTTTATTGTCTCCTCTTAAAGGAGAAGTTGTAGTTAATAACTTAGAAAATAATGTCTATGTTTATATGGGAGATTATGGCATTCCTCATATTGAGGGAAGAACTAATTTAGACGTTTACAAATCTCTGGGATATTTAGTTGCAAAAGAAAGATTGTTTCAAATGGATCTACTAAGGCGAATTGTTCAAGGGCGACTAAGTGAAATTTTTGGATCTAAGACTTTAGAAATTGATAAGTTAATGCGAACCCTTCGCTTAAAACGAACTGCCGAGTATCAAGAATCACTTATTAAAGATACAGTCATACATAAAGAAATGAAGGCCTTTTTAGAAGGTGTTCATCAAGTAATAGATCAAGAATTTCTTCCGTTTGAGTTTAAAGTATTAGGTTATAATCCTGAACCTTTTACTGTTTCTGATATGGTTGGTGTCGCGGGGTATATGGCACTTACTTTTTCTGATGGTATTGCTCGCGATATTTTGAATTCTGAAATGCTCGATAAATTGCCTGAAGAAAAGATGAAGGCCCTAAGAATTGATTCTAAAGTTGAAACCTTATATGAATCAGGAGGTCTAAAAGATTTACAAGTTAAACTGCAAAAAACATTTAATGATATTAACAACTATTATCCTCTGTTTCATGGCTCTAATTCATGGATTCTTTCTGGGAAGCGAACGACAACAGGTAAGACTTTACTGGCCAATGACCCACATATGAGTGTGAGTCATCCCTCTGTTTTTTATGAAGCTCATATAAAGTCAGAAGAGCTAGAGGTTTATGGACATTTTGTTCCTCTTGTTCCATTCCCAATCCTTGGTCATACTCCTCATTCTGCGTGGGCTGTAACGATGTCTGAAATGGATGATATCACTGTTTACTTAGAAAAAGTGAACCCTGAAGATCCCAAGCAAATATGGAGAGATGAGAAGTGGGTTGATTTAGAAATACAAAAAGAAACGATTAAGATTAGAAATGAAAACCCGATTGAAATTGAAGTGATGAAATCTCCACACGGTCCATTACTAACAGACACACGCTTTCATGTGGAGGGGAAAGCTTTAGCGCTTAGTTGGTCATATTACCATCCTGATAATAATCTTTTTAAATCACTTTATGAAATGCCGAGGGCCAAAACAGTTGAGGAATTTAAAACTGCCGTCTCACATGCCGCTTCACCTGGGCTTAATATTTCTTGGGGGAATAATGATGGAGATATTGTTTGGTGGGTTATGGGAAAATATCCTCAACTCGCTGCGAATCTATCTTATGATCTTGTCCTTGATGGTTCACTGTCCCATACAGATATCTTAAATTACACATCAATAGATGAAAACCCTCATGTGATTAATCCTGAAGATGGTCTCATTGTTACGGCAAACTATAAACCTATCCAAGCAGAGTTTCAACACTATGCTGGGTATTGGCAACCAGAAGGGCGTTTCTTTAGAATTGAAGAAATTCTTCGAAAAAAAGAAAAGTGGAGTATTGAAGAAACAAAGAAATTGCAAACAGATTATACTATGCCGTATTATGAACAAATTGTATCTAGGCTTTTATTATTCTCTACGATGAAGCTAGAAACAGATGAGCAAAAAGAAGCTTCTCATCACCTCAAAAACTGGGATGGAAATTGTGATATTGAATCTATAGGATGTACAATATTTGCCTTTGTTAATCATGCTGTCATGAAGAATATTTTTGAAGATGAATTAGGAATTGAAAACTTTAAAGTATTTGGACAAACAACTGGACTTTGGCAAAGTTATAAATACTTATTAAAAAGATTAGAGAATCCTTTTTGGGATAATGTTAATACTCAAAGAGTTGAATCAGCACATGATGTTTTGGAATTGTCTTTTAAAGAAGCAATAGCAATTATAAAATCTAGACTCGGAAGCCAAGTAAATCAATGGCATTGGGGCAAAGTACATAAAATTAGTTATTTAGTAACAATCCTTAAGAATGGTTCGTTAGCTGTA
>CAYFHZ010000318.1:0-4521 GCA_964342535.1 uncultured Bacteriovoracaceae bacterium
CATAAAGCCTCCTCGGTTTTAAGTTTATATGTTTATTATAGAACACTAGCTGCTAAAGTCAATGAAAGATGGTAGCTTAAAGATAGGGTATCAAATTATTTAGTGATATAAATTGAGACTTTCTTTCTATAAGACAAGTTTTATTTTTTTTGAGATACTTCCTACACAAATGGAGACTTATATGGATATTATTCTATCTGAAATTGGAACCGTTTATTCAAGTAGAAAAGATATTTTCGACGACAACTGGGACTTGGAAGATTCTTATATTGAACTTTCTCATAGCTTTTCAGAACAATCACTTTTTGGTCTAGAAGACTTTTCTCATGTAGAAATAATTTTTTATATGGATAAAGTTAAAACTGAAAAAATTATTAAAGATGCTAGGCACCCCAGAAATAGAGAAGACTGGCCAAAAGTAGGTATATTTTCGCAACGAGGAAAGAATAGACCAAATCAATTAGGACTAACAATTAGTCGAATCAAAAAAGTTGATGGTAACAAGCTTTACCTGGAAGGGTTTGATGCTATAGATGGAACAAAAGTACTAGATATTAAACCTTGGGTTAAAGAATTCGCTCCAAGGGGAAAACAAAAACAACCTTCTTGGATCTCAGAATTAATGGCGAATTATTGGGAGTAAGTAATGGTAGGTTTCATTTCTTTGAGTTATTCCAGCATATGAAAGTACAAAGGACTTTTAGTGTTAAATAGTAGGCAGTTCTAATGATATTTATTACAGATGATATTAAAAAAAATCCTATTAAGAGATGGGCACTACCTGATGAAGTTTAAGGAATGGTTTGATAATTGGCCCTGTATTCGATATTATGAGCAGGCATGGAGTAAGTTCTTACCTGAAATGGGTTTTATTCAGCTAGAAGATTTTTGTAAAGAAGATGTGTCTCAACTAATGGGACCACATGATATAGTTATTAGAAGTTCCTTTAAATATAAAGACACTAGTATTGAAGGGGAGATTGTGATTCCTTACGCTCCTATTTATACGATGGCGCAACTGAGTAATAAAGTTTGATATACTCAAAACTACTATAATTAAAACTTAAGTGAACCATATGGGCATAAAAACCATTTTATGCCCATATATTTCAGCTTTAAATTAAAGTCCAAGTAAATCAATCGTCATCTCAGATATCTGATTATTTTCTTTTAATAAATTTATAACTTCTTCTGGTGATACATGCATGGATAGATTTACTTCCTTCATAATAAATTCAATATCACTTTTGACTTCATTTATTTCTTGATCATCATATCCTTGCTGCCTGAGTGACTTAGTATCAAATGATATGGTTTCATGATCTTCATCAAGAAGAAAAAAAGGTAAACTTATAACATAAGAAAAGATACGAGAGATCGAAGCCTTCTCTGTAGGATTACCAAAATGATTATCTGTCGATTTAATTGTAAAACATAAAACATTCGAATATTCTCTAAATGTCCTAGGTTTATAACACGGTTTTAGTAATTGGTATGGAGATGTAATAATGTCTAGTGCGTAAGTTTGTTGTACTAAAATAAGTGAAATAAAAAATATTAATTTTTTCATAAAAAAACTCCTTAAATTGTTTCTAGGGGAATGATATATTTACTTGAATTTCGATCACATCTTCTTTGAGTATCAGAAGTGCAGATCCTTTGGCATGGTTGTTTGTTACGTTTACCTTGTAAGCAAAAACGAGATCTATTTGTCATCCATTTGACTAATTTTGTTTTATCTATACTTTGAGATAGCCATTTTAAGCTCAAGTTTGTTACAGGTTTTCCTTGAAGGTGAGACATGAAATCCAACTTGGGAGAGTAGTTTACATCACCTCCTAGTTCTTCATTTCTTTTTATAAGAGAATCCATAGTATTTTTCAAATTCTCCTCTCCTGCACCACAAAATGCGATTCTAAGCTTTATAGAATGATTAAGATTTTTTGCAATGTTTTCGAAAAAACGTGGATATAAAATCTGTTTTTTATTTTCAAAATTATGTATAGGGGCAGTAAATGGGGTAATAATTCCAGAGATAACACCGTGAGAGACCCAGATTACTTCTTGATAATCTCCTGAAAAACAATGTTGAATTTCACTTATTGATGGAGATTCAAATATATCTGCTCTTTGATAATTTTCAAAAACCATGTTGATTCTACCTGCCTCTGATGAATCAGAGGCAAATAGGCTAAGAACACATATATCATTATATCCAAAGGAAGCTGAGCTTATTAGAAATGTTAAAATAAAAACTATATTCTTCATTAAAGCCCCATTATTTCTATCGTTATAGGGTTTAATTGATTTTCGTTTATAAGTTCATCTATAAGTCGTTTTGCATCTTGAGCATTGTTTATTTTCAACCTTTTAGACTCAGCTTCAACAAGTTCAAGATCATTTTTGTATGCTGCTATTTCTTCTTCTAAGTACCCTTGATCAATTAAGTTTTGTGCATTTAAACTCATATGATTTTCATTTTCATCTAGTAGTGTAAAGGGGAGGGCAACGATATAGGCAATCATTTTTAAATCTCCATGTCCCTTACCATTACCAACGAGCGAATATGTTAGTTTCTGCGAATAACAGAACGCACTGGCATAATCATATCTTAAATAATTATAGCAAGGTTTTGTAAAGACTTGAATTGGTGCTGTTATAATATCAAGTGCATTGCTTGTACTTATTAGTCCTGTAAATAATGTTAATCCAATTAGTAGTTTTTTCATTTTCTTCTCCTTTGTTTAATAGCATTTTATATTTGCATTTATTTTGTCTTTTGATCCTGTTATTCTCGATGACCAGCTATACTCAAGAATTCTAAATCTATTCATGTTTTTTTCTCGACATTCTTTATCTGCTTTTTTTAGTAAATTATTATATGCAGATTTTTCATGCACAGATGATTCGGCCCATACAATATCTGATCTTCCACTTAACTCAATAATTGTTTCCTCTCTATCACCCATATCAATGATGAAGTAGTCACCTAAGAATTTATGAATATCATCTATATTAGTCTTATAATCCATCGCAAACATATCTACATATCCAAAGGTATAGGCTCGTGTGCCTAATTTTTTTACGGTACCAGCATTACAAATTATTTCTAAAAAATTTCCACTCTCACTTGTTACTGCTATAGCAAGGGCATATTTCATATAGCCTGAAGTTACTCCGTAACTATTTTCTTTAACTCTAGAATAGACATCTACGACTTTTAATGGTTCATTTAATACATAGTTTTGATTATGTTTTTTATGCAGTAATTGACAATGTTCCCCAATGGGAGTTGATGTAGTTAACTTTTTTATAGCGATGACTTCAGTAGACCTAAGTTCAACTAGATTATTAAGTAAGAATTCACCAATTTCATGTTTTGCATAAGTGATTGAACTTAAGAAAATACAGATCATTATAATAAGTTTTTTCATGTAATCTCCTTGTTTATGTTTAATATAAAAATAGTAATTTCGATGGAGATTTTTTTACAGATACTCGTGGATACTTTTTGTAACTAGCTGAATTTAGAGGGATATTTATAAAGAAGGTGAAGTGTTAAAATTCTTCACCTTAATATATGAACTTAATTTTATTCTAAATAACACTCAATTGTGAGTTTTTCTGATGAGTTGGGTGTATTTGAAGTTGAGAATTTATAATAAAGCCCATACTCCTTAGAAACCGGTGTCTCTCCTGTTGAAAACATATGATAAAATCCACTTGAAACGTCGATCGCTGTTATTAATAATTCTTCTTTTTTAAAAATATCGAGTTTAACGAGTAGATCACCTGCATACATATTTTCTTCATTAAATATATTAAAACCGTCACTATAAGTTGCCGTGAAGTTTTCTCCATCTACTTGATACTCTGCTGAACCAGCTTCTTTATCGATATTTAATGATTCATCAGTGACTATTTCATAGCTTAATGTTGCTGTACATTTAAGCGTATCACTTGCATAAGAATTTAAAATTGTGAAAAATGTAATGAGTGTTAGGTATTTTATCATATATCCTCCATATAGTTTGGATTTTATATCATTGATAAAATTTAGAAGGTTTAAAAATGTGAAACTCTGTAATTATTATCTTAGACTAAGGAGGGATGATACTATTTATCTCCCTCTCTTAAACTTTTTTATGACCCACTAAAGAGAAGCATTTAAAACTTAGCAAATAAAGCTTTTGGATCTGTTAGATTGTATTCAAGAGTCTCAATATTCTCAATTGGATTTGTTTCCATTGTGTAACCAAGAACTTCTAGTATCTTAGTCACAGTTTCAGGTATGGCCGGGTATAGTAGATAACTTAGGCAATGAATAGAGTATAAACAGTTAAAGAATATAGTCATGAGCTCATTATTTGTTTCTTTAATAGACCACGGTTCCTTTTCATTAATATATTGATTTACAGCTTGGAGCTCTTTCCAAATGGCCTTTATCGCTTTGTCATGTTCGAATTTATTTACAAATTCATCAACAGTATTTATCAGCTCAGAATAATCATTTTCAATTTT
>CAYFHZ010000319.1:0-4519 GCA_964342535.1 uncultured Bacteriovoracaceae bacterium
AAGTAGAGCAGCACCACAGGCTGATGCTATAAATGATTGATTACTACATATATTAGATGTAGCTTTTTCTCTCCTAATATGTTGCTCTCTTGTGGAAAGAATAATGGCCTTACAATCACGACCATTTTCATCCTTAGCTTTTCCAATATACCTTCCAGCAGTACTTCTGATATAAGTTTTATTTTCAGGAGTGTAGCGAATTCCAAAAATTCCAAGTCCTGGTCCACCGTAGTTTGGTGCGATCGTTAAAGCTTGTCCTTCTGCAACAAGTATATCTGCACCTTTTTGTCCCCATTTTGTTGGTTGCTTTAAGCCTTGGTTGGCCATGGTATGAATATTTAATAGACTTATAACAAGCGCTCCTTCTGCATGGATAAGGTCTGTTAGTCTATCAACATCTTCGACTTGACCAAATGTTGAAATTTGAGGGATGGCAACAGCAGCTATTTTTAAATCTTTATCACTTAGAAGTCTTGCTATTTCGTCGTGATCTACAAGTCCTGAGGTTTTATCAATTTTAACAAAGACAATTTCTAGAGCTGTCTCTTTAGCTTGAGTTATTAAAACTTCTTTATCGCCAGGATAAATATTATCAGCGACTAATACAATATTATGATTTTTCTTTATCCTTGTTGCGCAAGTTAAAGCTTCAAAGAGACAAGTAGCTCTTTCGTACAATGAAGCATTAATTGCTTCAAAGCCCGTCATTTTGGATATAAGGTTTTGGTATATCCATAATGTTTGAAGTGTTCCCTGACTTCTTTCTGGTTGATATGGGGTATAGGCAGTCGTTAGTCCTCTGATAGTTGAAACTTTTGCAACAGCTTCAGAAATTTTAAATTGTTGAAGTCCATCACCAATAAAACTTTTAACTTGCTTATTTTTAGTAGCAATTCCAGAAACCTTAGTCTTTATCTGAGCTGCACTTAACCCTTTAGACATTTTCATACCAGAATGTTTTAAATGACTTGGTATATGATTAAATAGATCCTTAGATGTTTCTAAGCCTAATTCTTTAAGCATGAGAGTTTCATCTTCAGAATTAATGCCTATATAGTGAGGGTAGTACTCACGTTTATTGACTTTGATTTCCGTATTCATATCAATCTTTCCTTCGTGTGTGTTTATGAATTTGTATCATATTTTTTTTTATTTGTGACTCTAAAATTCTTGATGTGATATAAATATTAAGTTATTAATGCAGTATGCAATTTACTATACGCTCACAAAATTCAAGCTTAGAAGAATTTAATCAATATTTAACTGAGCAGCAGATTGATATTTTAAAAACAATAGATGCTGACTTAGATCTTGATATTGATGAGCATGGACATCTGAATTTAAAATGGAAAGACTTTACCGGTCTAAAAATAAAAGCAGATCAATTACTTCAATATCATAAGACTTTTTTTTATAAAAATTCAATTTATAAAGAGCCACTAGCGAGGGCCATTGGACTAAAAAAGGGTCAAGTCAAACCTTCTGTAATTGACGCTACCGGTGGTATGCTGGGAGATTCTCTTCTCATGTTAGGAATGGGAATAGATAATTTAAAAACTTATGAAAGACATCCTGTGCTTGCTTTGCTTATCCTGGATGCTATTAAGCATTATGACTTAAAGATTGATTTTCATTTTGGGTCTATCCAAGAATTTATATGTAGGTCTTCTGTTATATACTTTGACCCTATGTATCATGAAAAGAACACAAAAGCTTCGCCAAAAAAAAGTATGGCCATATTTCGGGAACTGGTTGGGGCCGATGTTGATGCTGCTAATGTGGCCAAAAAGTTATGTATGGAAAATTGCCAACGTGTTGTGATCAAAAGGTCTCGAAAAGCGAGTCCACTAATTGAAAAACCCCATCATACGATTGAGGGAAAATCCACATGTTATGACGTATACTTATGTTCAAATTAGAAAAACGCTGTTAGACTAGTTCAAAAAAATATAAGGGGTATTTATGAAATATGATGTTTACGGAATTGGTAACGCTCTAGTTGATATGGAGTTTAAAGTTTCTGATGATTTTTTCACAGAAAATAATATAGAAAAAGGAATGATGACCCTAGTTGAGGAAGATCGCCAGGCCACTTTGATAAACGCACTTCATAGTGAGCAATCAGATGAAATAAAAAGACAATGTGGTGGAAGTGCTGCAAATTCTATTATTGCTGTAAGTCAATTTGGCGGTAATAGTTTTTATTCTTTTAAGATAGCAAACGACGAAACTGGACATTTCTATTTAGATGATATGAAAGAAAATGGTGTTGGTACTAAAAATACTAAAGATACACTACCAGAGGGAACAACTGGGAAATGTATGGTTATGGTTACACCAGACGCAGAACGAACAATGAATACTTATCTCGGTATTACTGCAAGTTTATCTCCAGAACAAGTAGATACAGATGCTTTAATTAACTCTAAATGGGTTTATATTGAGGGTTATTTAGTTACATCTGAAACAGGAATGCAAGCGGCCCTAGAAGTAATTAAGACTGCGAAGGCCAATGGTGTAAAGACTTCTTATACAATGAGTGATCCCAATATGGTTAAATTCTTTAGAGAAAATATCATGAAAATTATAGGGGATGGAATTGATCTTCTTTTCTGTAATGAGCAAGAAGCTTTAGAGTTTACAAATACTCAAGATGTTCTTTTGGCCAGAGAAGAGTTGAAAAAGTTTGCAAATAGTTTTGTTATAACTCAAGGAAAAAATGGTGCTGTTATTTGGGACGGAACTATGTTTATTGATATTGAGCCACATGTGGTTCAGGCATTAGATTCAAATGGTGCGGGAGATATGTATGCCGGAGCTTTTCTTTACGGAATTACCAATGGAATGAATTATGCCGGTGCTGGTGCACTCGCATCCCTCGCTAGCTCTAAAGTTGTTGAACAATATGGACCAAGACTTTCTTGGAGCCAAGTAAAAGAAATCTTGAATGAAGTAAAGGGTAAATAGGTATGAAAAGATCATCAGTTAAAGAGCTTTTTCAAACGAAACCAGAAGGACAAGAAATACTTGTTAAAGGTTGGGTGAGAAGTATTAGAAATTCTAAGAATTTCTCTTTTATCGTTTTAAATGATGGAACATCACAAGTAGACTTACAAATCATTGCTGATGAGAAACTTGATGGATATGATGACTTTAGTAAATGCTTAAGCGGTTCTTCTTTTTCTATAATGGGAAAGCTTGTAGAGTCTCAAGGAAAGCAAGCAGTTGAAGTACAGGCCACAAAAATTGAAATCTTGGGAAGAACACCACAAGATTATCCCCTTCAAAAAAAGGGGACTTCTATGGAGTTCCTAAGAGACATAGCCCACTTAAGACCACGTACGAACACTTTTGGTGCTGTATTTAGAGTAAGACATGAGTTAGCACAAGCAACTCATCGTTTCTTTAGTGATAAAGGTTTTTACTATGTTCATACTCCTGTTTTAACAGCGATGGATGCTGAAGGAGCAGGAGAACTATTTAGAGTTTCAACTCTAGACCCTGAAGACTTACCACGAGGTAATAATGGAAAAGTTATTTGGGAAAAAGATTATTTTGGTGAGCAAGCTTATCTTTGTGTTACAGGTCAGCTAGAAGCTGAAGCTTTTGCATGCTCAATGGGAAGTGTCTATACATTTGGACCAACTTTTCGTTCAGAGAATTCAAATACAACAAGACATTTATCAGAGTTTTGGATGATTGAGCCTGAAGTTGCTTTTGCTGATTTAGATGAAGTCGCACAACTTGGGGGAGAGTATATTCAATATATGATTAAGCATGCTTTAAAATATTGTAAGGAAGAACTAAACTTCTTTAACAAATTTATTGAAAAAGGGTTGCTAGATAAATTAGAAAAAGTTGCAAATACACCATTTGTTAAAATTACTTATACTGAGGCCATAGATATTTTACTTAAAACTGATAAGAAGTTTGAGTACCCTGTTGAGTGGGGTGTTGATCTTCAAACTGAACATGAAAGATACTTAACAGATGAGCATTATAAGGGGCCAGTCATTGTTACTGATTATCCTAAAGCAATAAAAGCATTTTACATGAAACAAAATGATGATGGAAAAACCGTTAGAGCTATGGATATTCTTGTACCAGGTGTTGGTGAGATTATTGGTGGGTCTGAAAGAGAAGCAGATTTAGAAAAACTAGAATCAAGAATGAAAGAACTTGATTTAGATTCAGAAATCTATGATTGGTATTTAGACTTAAGACGTTTTGGAACAGTTCCACATTCTGGCTTTGGTCTAGGTTTTGAAAGAGCAATAATGTACATAACAGGTATGACAAATATTCGTGATGTAATACCATTTGCAAGAACACCAAAAAATATTAAATTCTAATACTTTATTGGCCGATAAGTAATGCATGAAACGATTCATTACTTTTTCGGCCATTTTTATATCATTACCTCTATTTGGTGAAACTCTAATTGGTGGACAGTCTTTGCTAAATATCCAAAAATTTGGTTTTTCTGAATTTTTTCCAAAGGGTTGTAAAGGAAAAAAAA
>CAYFHZ010000320.1:0-4517 GCA_964342535.1 uncultured Bacteriovoracaceae bacterium
AATGTTTATCTTTTTGATAAAAATCATACTCAACAGTTTGGTACAAACAAGAAGTTTTTGTTTTCAATTAAGAGATCAAAGCCTCTATTTGACAAGGACACTAAAAGCAACATTGGAAAAGTAGTTGTAGAAAAATATATCAATGTAATAGAGCTATTTATATATTTTTTTTCTATACTGTTAATGAACTTTATAATATCTTATAGCTTAACTAGAAATCTAAATAGTTTAAACAATATATTCTCTCTCCCTATCGAATTACTAACAAAAGAGATAGCAACAAAAGAAAAAATTTCTGAAATTAAAAATATACAGAGCTCTAATGATTCCATTTTTGAAATAAAATATTTAAAAAAGACCTTATCTAATTTAGCAGCTAAAATCATGGAGACTCAGCAAGTTGAACTAGAAATGGAGAGAATTAAAGAAGTAGAAAAACTATCAAAACAAGTTGCACATGATATTATATCACCTCTAATTGTTTTAAAGATGACTATTGATGATATAACATGTATTTCTCAAGAAGAAAAAACCATATTAAATAGCTCTACTCAAAGAATACATGAAATTGCTAATGATTTGGTAATGAAGAAAATTGACGAGAGCATACAAATAACACATATTTGTGATACTATAGAAGATATAATACTTGAAAAAGAAGCTTTTCTTAAAAACATGAAAAAAAATATAATGATTAGATCAAATTTTAATAATATAACAAATGATATGTATGGGGTTGTTAATCATAAAACATTCAAAAGAGTTATTTCTAACATAATAAACAATTCAATTGAAGCTTTTGATAATGATCATGGACAAATAGAAATATTTGTAAATGAGACATCAGACAAGATTATTTCAATTCAAATTTCAGATAATGGTAAAGGAATAACACCAGAAATATTAAGCAAGTTAGGAAAAGAGGGTAAAACATTTGGAAAAATAAAAGGATCTGGCCTTGGATTGAACCACGCTATAAATTCAATTACCAAGTGGCATGGAAGTTTAAATATAGAATCAGAGTTAGGAAAAGGTACATCAGTAATCATCAACTTACCAAGTATCCAAAAAGTAGATTCTTCATTTCAAAAATCAGCTTTTACTTTTCCTTCAATAAACTTGTGATTTTTATATAAAACAATATATTATTCAATCTCCTTTAATCAACAACAAAAAGGAGCTACTAGAGCTCCTTTAGACTTATAAAACTTTTTGAAGTTCGACTTTAAATCGAAGAGTTGAGTGTGGAGCAATAGAATTTCCAGCTCCTTGAGCACCATAAGCAAGTTCACTTGGAATTGCTAGCTCGAAAATATCTCCTTCTTTCATTAATTGAAGGGCTTCTGTCCAACCTGGGATGACACCGTTTACTGGAAAAGTAATTGTTTCTCCGCGCTTATAAGAAGAATCAAATACAGTACCGTCAATGAGAGTTCCTTCGTAATGAACTTCAACTTGATCATTCACTGTAGGAGTCTTACCTGAACCACTTTCTAATTTGATATATTGAAGACCTGATTCAGTTATTTGAATACCTTCTCTTTTCTTATTTTCCTCAAGAAAATTCATTCCTTCAGTTTTATTCTTTTCAGCTAATTCATTTTGCATTCTCATCATCTGCTCTTGCATTTTTGCCTGGAATGCACTCATGACAGTATTTGTTTCTTCTTCACTAAGTTCACTCTTTTCACCTAAGAATGCAGCTTTTACACCTTGAGCAAAGTTATCTAAACTAACTTCAATACCTTGTTTCTTAAAATCTTCGCCAATCTGACGACCAATAATATAACTAACCTTGTCAATTTCTGTATTCATACCATACCTCACAAAAATTTAATAAAGCGCTACTATAGTGTGATTATCGACTTTTGACAATGTTTGACAGCATTACTCAACAACTGGTCTTTTTTTATTCGTATGGCCATCATGTTGACCCATCTCATTTTCGGGATGGTTTTCCCAAAAATGCCCCTTCTCTTTCATCTCATCATTTCTAGCAGGATGTTTGGGATAGAATATTTTATCAGTCTCAACACGACCTTCTCCTACTATGATCGCTTTAACATCTCGATCTGTATTATTAAGAAGCGTATGGGCATAACCTGTTCCAGGAGGAAGACCAACACAATCACCTGGGTTTAAATCATAAATATTTCCATCAATCCACATTTGTGGGTTTCCTTCTAAGATATAGATAAACTCTTCTTCTTCACTATGAGCATGTGGCCATGAACTTCTATCTCCTGGTCCCAAAACTTCATAATTAATCGCAACACGTTTTAAACCAAAAGCTCTACCAAGAGCTGCTCCTGTACCGAAGGTTTCAGTATCACCAGGATACGAAAAAGTTTGATCTGTTCTTAGTTCTTCACAATGCTTTATAAAGTCTGGCCTTTTGTTCATATCTATTCCCTTAGAAGCTTATCAAAATTAAAATCATTATTTAGTGCTGGATACTTTTTGAAATATTTTTGAATCTCTTTTGAATAGAAAAAACTTTTTGAAACTGGAATCGTATCCATTAAATAATCAAGAGCTCTTTGAACGCGAATAAGCTCTGCCATTTCTTCTTGCAGATTCATATTTGGATATGCAACATATCCTTGTGTATTTGCATCTGGATGGTTTGGTTCATACTTCATAATAGGAGATAAAGCCTGAGACATAGTTCTTGGAGGACAACCTACTCCTTTACAACCAAGTGGAACAATTTTGCATATCCCGTTCTTGCATTCTGTGGCCTTCTTTGGAATGTACGGTCCGCCTTCAGCAGTTCTAGTGGTTTGAGCATTCTGTATATTCATATTTATAGTGTTACTTTTAGTAACTAAAACAGAAAGTCTATCAAAGAAAGTATCTATTTCTTGCTCTGAAGCTTTTTGACAACCAAACAAAGTAATTGAACTAAGTAAGAAAAAAGAAGTAAAATATTTCATAAGCAATTTCCTCGTATATATCCATTAGATAAACTAAAATTTATGCAGTCAAACCTCATCTCTCTTAGAGAAGATTAATAATAGACTCAGGATCTCTTTCAAGAGATACTTCAAATCTTTCAAAACTTTACTCAATTTCTGTTCTCCAAAAACCACATTTATTTTAAAAAATACAAATACCAACAGGATAGGTACAACAGTAGATGTAGTTAATTTCTTAAAATAGAGTATCATTTTAACGTCCTTCTGTTTTTTTATTATAACATCATATTCTTTAAAATCACTTGAGATATTTTTTAAGATGACTCTATTAAATAATTATGGTAGTCAAAAAGAAAAAGGGTAATAAATGAAACAAATTTTTTTAATTTATATAACTATATTATCAGTTACTGCTAAAGCAAATCAATCAAGAACTTTTTCATGTAATGGCATTTATGATGGTAATGGCCCTAATTTTCCTATATCAGCAATACACTTTGAGACTGAATACCTTGAAGGGAAAAAAGCTTCAGAGATAGTCTTGTCTAAAGGTGATGATAATTTCATTCTGACAGGAAAACTAACATTAAACAATGATGAAGAGTATATAGAAATTCTCGTTGAAAACAAAAAAACAGGTTTAATCATTATTAATGATAACTCACAGCTTGGCCATCCCTCAGATAGCGACTTCAACTTTTTAAATATAAAACTTAAAGGCTTTGGAGAAGTACTAGTAAATGGAAACCATCTAGTACCTAATACGGCCTCCTTTCAATGCCAAACCTATAGAAACTAGCAAAAATATTTTGTACAAAGTTGACCAAAGTAGATTAAGAAAAGATCTACTCTAAAGTATAAATTTCAAACTCAGTAGTATCAATTTCCCCTTTGACTAAAACATGAGGAATATAAGCAAACCATAAGTACTTTCCGCCATGCTTACTTACTTCATCCCAAAATGTGAATGTTTCTTGAGGTATATTTTTTATTTCTTGATACGATTTATTTAATATGGTGACTTCATCTTCATAAATTGAAAACTCACCATGGCTTTGTTTAGACTTTCTATCAAAGATAACGGCTTCATATTTTTCAAGTATCTGATCAATATGTACTTTAAAATACTCTGTCCTCAAAAGCTTAAAATGAGGATCGATCATTCTGAGTTGATTAACAATTTGTTGAGGATCTAGAGCTGAGAATTGAACGACATCGTTCCATTTACAATTTAACTTGGGAATCATTTCTTTCATGAGATCTTCACGTCCATTATATTTTTGCACATGATGTTTATAGATATCACTTTCCCTATCCATTTGATTAAGAGGTATCAAAGAGTTTCCAACAAAAGGAATTGGTTTCATATGGTAGAAATAGCTCATAAACTTATATCATCCCACTCATACATCAACTCTTTAACTTGTTGTCCTCCTAATTCAACATTTTTTACTTTTCCATCATATCGACCACCGACTTTTTCATAAAACTTTATAGTTGGATTCTTATCTAAAACCCAAAGATATCCCTTCGAAAAACCTTTATTTATGTGCATATCAAAATATTTCTTCAGAAGATTAAAACCTATTTTCTTTCCAT
>CAYFHZ010000321.1:0-4488 GCA_964342535.1 uncultured Bacteriovoracaceae bacterium
ACTTACCTTCTTCTGAGATCTCTAAGAGTCCAACACGCCTAAGGCATGAAATATATGACTCTGTATTTTCAATACTTGTATTGAGCTTTTTGGCCACCCAACTGATATCAGATCTAAAATTTTTTAACTTCATCATTTCAAGAATAGCGTAATGTTGCCAATCAGAAATAATATCAAGCTGATCTAACCTAAGCTGATAAAATTGCTCTTTTTCCTCTCTTTTCTTCTCTTTAAAACTCTCTATTTCCTTAATTTTTAGTCCTAAATGCTTTCCAATCTTCTCTACTTGGTGATTTGTCATCTTCCTCTTACCACGTATCAGTTTAGAAAGAACGGAAGGGTCAACATCTAGGGATTTAGCAAAAGATCTTAAGGAATAATTTGGGTTGTTTTCACACCTTCGCTTTAATTCTCTTTCAAGAACATGTCTAAAGCTTTTATTAATATTGATATTCGTCTCTAAATTCATATAAGTCTTATACAGTGAATTTGATAAACTTCAAGAAAAGTATCCACAAACTGTGGACAGTTTCTAACCACATGTAAAAACAACCTAGTAACCATGTAATAATTAGTCAGTACATAGAGGGTTCAAATTACAAACAAAATATTAAGTGAGAGAAAAAGGTATGAATTTATTCAAATCTATGGCATAAAGCAACATTACTTTAACTAAAGGAATTGCATTATGAACACACCCACTACAATTTATATGGCCGGGTTAAAATACTCACTTAAAGAAGGCCATATCAGAGAACTCCTAACGCCTTACGGAAAAATTGGTGAAATTGATCTTGTAAAAGATAAAGATACAGGTCTTAAAAAAGGTATTGCTTTTGTTGATATTAAATATGCTGAAGATGCTCAAAAAATCATATCTGATCTCAATAACAAGATCTACCTTGGGAGAACACTAAAAGTAAGTGTTGCAAAAGAAAGATTTAAAAAAGATGAAAAATACTATGCTTCTAAAGCAAGAAAGATATCTGACAAGAAATTAGAAGAATCTGACACAATTGAAGATGAAGTAAAAAAGCCTAGAAGAAGAAGACGAGATAAAGGTCTAAAAGTTTTATTTGACCACTTAGGAAAATAGATTTTAAATAAAAAAACCACTCTTTCGAGTGGTTTTTTTTTATCTTTTTACAGATCTTTCATTAGCTTTTAGAACCTTCTTTCTAATTCTGATATTTTCAGGAGTCACCTCAACCCATTCATCATCATCAATCCAATCTAATGCCCACTCAAGTGTTCTTGGAACAATTGGTGGAAGTGAGATGTTTTCATCCTTGCCTGCTGTACGTACTGAAGATAAATGTTTTTCTCTTACCACATTTAAATTGAGATCATTAGGTCTTGTATGCTCACCAACAACCATCCCTTCATAAACTTTCTCTCCTGGATTAACAAATTGTTGTCCAGATGAAAGAACATTAAAGAGAGCATATGGAGTTGTCTTACCTGCTCTATCTGAAATAAGAGCACCATTTTGTCTTGCTAACATTTTACCAACATATTCACCGTAACCAAGAAAGTATGAACTCATAAGTCCTTCACCCTTAGTATCCGTTAAAAACTTTGATCTATACCCAATTAAACCACGAGAAGGAACTTTAAATTCAATTCTCGTTCTTGACTCTCCAACTGGATTCATCATTTCCATAACACCTTTACGTGTTCCCATTGCTTCAGTTACAGCACCTGTAGACTCGGTTGGTACATCAAAAACAACTTTTTCATATGGCTCTTCTTTAACACCATCTTCTTCTTTAATAAGAACTTGTGGCCTTGCAATCATAAGCTCAAATCCAGCTCTTCTGATTTCTTCAAAAACGATGGCAACTTGTAGCTCTCCTCTGGCCTTGAGTATGAAGACTTTTGGATCTTCAGTTGGTTCATATTGAAGAGAAACATTCTTTCGAATAGCTTCTTGTAAAAACTCTTCTAATTTTCTAGACGTAAGATACTCACCTTCTTGACCACTTAAAGGAGATGTAGACACTGAAACCTGAACACTAACAGTTGGTGGATCAACTTCAATTCGAGGTAGTGCTTCTGGTTTATCCATCGAAGAAATCGTATCTCCAATATTTGCATCCTCAACACCATTTAAAATGACAATTTCACCTGCTTCAGCTGCTTCAACTTCTTTGAAACCTAATCCATCAAAGATTTGAATTTTCCCGATTTTAACTTGCTTTGGTTTTCCAGTGCTATTAATCCAGTTATAAGGTTTATTCGCAATCATTGTTCCACTTGTAATTCTTCCGATCATAAGTGTTCCAAGGTATTTACTGTAATCTAAATTAGAAACTAATAATTGAAGATTTCCTGCTTTATCTAAAAGAGCTTCTGGGAAATAATCACCAACAAAAAAGTCTAGTAATGGCTCAAGTGTTCCTTCTCTCGCTTCTGGGTCATCAGATGAATAACCATCTCTACCCGAACCATAGAAAAATGGAATATCAAGATCAAAATCATCTACTCCAACTAAGTCAACAAGCTCTAATAAAAGATCTTCTACCTCACTTTGAACTTCTTCATATCTTTGATCAGCTCTATCAATTTTATTGATCATTACACCAATCTTGATCCCTCTTTCTATTGCTTTTTGCAAAACAAATCTCGTTTGAGGAAGTGGACCTTCAGCTGCATCAACCAGAAGAACAATTCCATCAACCATCATCAAAGATCTTTCAACTTCCCCACCAAAATCGGCGTGGCCCGGAGTATCAAGAAGATTAATTTTATAGTCTTTCCATCTAAAGGCACAGTTTTTGGCCGTGATAGTAATCCCTCTTTCTTTTTCTAGCTCACCAGAATCCATGACTCTTTCAGCAACTTCTTCATGTCCAGCAAATAACCCAGACTGTTTTAATAATTCGTCAACAAGTGTCGTCTTCCCATGGTCAACGTGGGCAACGATAGCGATGTTCTTCAATTTCATGAATTCTCCCAAAAAATGATAATTTGGGCAGATTATGACATAGTTTTTTATTGATGACCAAGTTTATCTTTTATAGATTTTAGTTAAGATACCTACTCATAAAGGTAAAATAAAACAGCAGTATAACTGTGAAAACAATTTTCATTGGCCACAGGAGCAATTTCACCGTAAGTATAGAATCCACTCCACGGGATAGACTCTCCTACTTCTCTTTGCATAAAACGTAAATTGCGCATTTTATGGTCTTCATCCATTATAACGCGACCTCTTCCTCCACAGTCAAAATGAAAAATGTACAAAGGTCTGCGATTTTTTAAATTATTCTTTACGCTTGTGGCCAAAGAAATAACTCCTTCATCGATTTTATCCAAACTCCGACGGGCAATCCACACCTCTGTGCCTTCTTGTATATTGGCAGACATACCAATAGATCTTTTCTCAGTATCACATGTCACCATAAAGCGAATTAAATACTCATCATATTGATCTCTAAACTCTTGAGGACTTTTAATGGCAAGACACATATTTATTGAAACAACTCCCCAATTACTAGACTCATCTATGGTTGAGTAATCAAAAATCACATCTAATGCCGGCTTTCCGTTAATTTCATAGATGATATTATTTTCTGATTTCGTGACAATCATAGCATCTGAACTTGGAACACACCCATGGTTAACAACATGGCCATATTTAAACTTACCGCAAAGAGCAATAGATACAACAGAGTTAGTAAAAATCTTATTATTAAATAGTTGATATGTGGCTTTTAAATCTAAATCATCTGCAGCAAGACCACCTAAAATAGGAATACGGTTAAATAAATTAAAATCTTTTTCTATACCTTTTTTTAAAAAACTGAAATTACAATTTACGGCATCAGGTAGTACTATGAGGGCCTTTAATTTATTTTTTTTTCTCATCCAATGAGATACTTCAATACCCACTTCTTCATTTCTGTTGTTTATATTTTCAAAAATTTGTGGATAAAAATTTACTTTTTTGCCTGAGAAGACGGTAATTGAAACTCCTGGTTCATTTCCTTCAACAATTGCATTTTGTCCTATAACACCTTCACCAGAGCAACCTGCATTTGGAATATTTTGAAAGACATCTTGAAATGCATTTTCAAGTTCATCTACTGGATAGTAAATTGTAAAATAAACTAAGACAAAACTCACCTCACCTTGAATTTGACTTTTAGCTTTGTTGAAAGCCTCATTTATGGCCTTCATCGCATTTTTTTTAACACTAAAACCAGTTGCAGATGTAAACGACATAAAACTTCCTTCCTTCTTTAATATTCTAAAGTAAATAATAGAAATAACTAAAATCCAATAGGATAGATTAAGATAAACTTAAATATTGTATTTTTCTGACAACGATGCGTGTCAATTGCCCAAAATAGCTTCTACAATCTTTATACCATCAACTGCTGCTGAAGTGATTCCCCCTGCATGGCCCGCTCCTTCTCCTCCTGGATAGAGATTTCGATGGCTTGTTGATTCAAATGTCTTCTTATCTCTTAAAATTGTAATCGG
>CAYFHZ010000322.1:0-4488 GCA_964342535.1 uncultured Bacteriovoracaceae bacterium
GGGAATTGAAGGGATTGGCGTCTATCTACCAAAAACAATTATCAAAACTTCACTTCTTGAGAAAGAATTATCAATAGACCATAAATTTCTCCAAGACAAAATTGGTTTTAAAAGTTTAACAACTAATACTGAAAATTTAACTCACATAGAAATGAATTTAAGGGCCCTTCAGAACCTTAATGTAGATATTCCTGTTGATAAAATTCAGCTCATCATTTGTTGTTCTATAAGTAATAAAAATTTGACTCCTTCTATCGCTTCACAACTACAAAAAATAATAGGGACACCATCTACAACAATTGCTTTTGATTATAGCCAAGCTTGTAGTGGATATGTATACGGATTAACACTTGCTCAAGCATTAATGGAAAAACAAGGCTTAACTCATGCTCTTTTCTTTACATGTGATGACATAAGTAATCATACAGACCCAAAAGACAAAAACACCCGAATTCTTTTTGGTGACGCGGCAACAGTAACCTATCTCACAGATAAAGCCTCATGGAAAATTGGAACATCCAATTTCCATACTGATGGTGATGTTAATAATGACTTGACCCTACATCTTAATAACTATGTGAGTATGAATGGTATGGCGGTCTATAAATTCATTTCTTCAAATATAGAAAATCAGATTTATACGTGCTTAAAGAACAATAAGTTAAACAAGGAATTAATAGACCTATTTATATTACATCAACCAAATTATTTTTTTCTTGAGAATATTGCAAAATCACTCAATGTAGACTTAGAGAAAGTACCATTCAAAAGTGAGAATTATGGAAATACTACATCTAGTAGTATTCCTCTTATTTTGTCCGAATATTTAAGTAGTAGTAATTATAAAAACTTTATCCTATCCGGCTTTGGTGCGGGATTTTCATTTTCAACAACTTCACTTTCCAGGGAGGAATGATGTCTTTATTTAACCTCAATTCTTTAAATCAGATACTTAAGAATGCAGATATAACACTTACTCTCAATGATCAAAATATTAAGACGTCACTTAGGGAAATCGACATAGATTCCCTAGACATTATGAAAATTTTCTTTGAAATAGAAAAAATCTACAATGTTAAATTTGAAAATTCGGACATCGAGCAAAGTACATCTTTTGAAAAAATTATATTTTTAACTCAAACTAAGCTAAAGTAGTTCTCGTGCAACCCAGACAGTGCATATTTTTTCTCCGGCTTTTGTGACATCATATTCATAAAGAAAATCTCCTAACTGTCTCCAAAGCTCAACTTTGTAGTTTCCTTTCTTCTTTTTATTTAATATATCAACCTTAACAGTAAAAAACTTATTCCTGTTTCCGAAGTAGGTATTATGTAGTTTTTTTAAGCCGTAAAAGATCTCTTCAAAGCATACTATGTCTGATTTAGCTAAAAAAACTACAGATTTGCTTCCTGCATCCAATTTAATTTTTAATTGTTTTTCTTTTTGCTTCTCATCTATTAGTAATTTTTCTGTTACTTCTCCAACTCCTGGTGTTATATAGATTCGGTTACAACTTTGACCAGATGTATAGATATCAAACTGCCCAATAACATTTTTTTGTGTAGGAAAAGTACTTGTAAAGATTATATTATGAGAGGTATTTTTCTTTAGAACTAAATCGATTCTCTCAATTACTACCTCTTTATACTTTTCATAAATAGCCTCTAGTATATCAATTGAATGAACATAGACTCTATCACCTCTAAATTTCACTAATATTTCTTCAGTATTTAAAATATTCATAAACTGTTACCTCTGCAGGTGAAAACAATATAATGATATGTATAAGTATTGCAAAAATAAATGATGACTTAATCCAGTTACTTTTAATTATATAATTTTGAAAATTAAATATTTTATAGGCAACACATATTAAAACGATACTAACTATGTATATATACTCAATAAGCTCAAAAGATTGAACACCATTAAAATTTAAAAAGGTTTTTATTAATATTTCTATATAGTCATTAGGTGAAAACTTATAAATAATTACTGAAAAAGAAAAGTAAAGATATGTTAAAAACACTGCTAGATAATTGTGTAATTTAACACGAGAAAATTCTTTCCATAGAATATAAATAACGAAACCTATAAAATGATAATTTGCCCACACAAAAAATTGTAGTTCGAGTTTATGCCAAAATCCGGTAAATAAAAATACTAAATATAAACCTAATGCTGTCGTTTTTTTGTTTATATTCCATTTCGTATTAAAAAATCTCATTAATGGCCAAAAAAGATAGTCTCTTACCCAGTATGTATATGTCATATTCCACCTACTCCACCTTTCAGCAATATTTTTTGCAAATAAGGGCGAATTATAACTTTCAGGTACAATAATTCCATAGGCTTGGGAGATTGAAATAACAATTGAAATGTAAGAAGAAAGCTCTAAATATAATGCAAGATATGAAAGGCAATGTGCAACAATTATAGTCGTTGATGAATAATCAAAATTACTTCGATATATAGGTGAGACTATAACAAATAAATTTGCCGCTAATACATTTTTTTGTATAAAGGCAATCAAAATTCTAGTAAATATCTGTTTATAATTTTCTGCAAGTCTAGGTTGTAGTGTCTCGAGCTGAAGTATGAATTTTTTTAACCTAATAATAGGTCCTAGTATTAGTTGAGGGTAAAATGTTACATACAAAGTAAAATCTACAAAAGAAGGTTTTTCAACTTCACTTTCGTGGACATCAATGACTGCACTTAACGACTGAAGTATATAATAACTTACTCCTACTGCATATATCAGTTCTTTAGATATATTATATATTGAAAAAAATCTAAATTCTTTCAACATTAAAAAACAAATCAGGTTACTTATAAATGCAATATTTAATACTAATTTTTTATTGATTTTTATTGTTTTTAAATAAATAAAGAAATAGTTTAATAAAAGAACTGATATCAATGCAAACACAAAATAGCCCGTAATATAGGAATAATACAGAAGACTTATGACAATAAGATAGTATTTTCTATGTTTTGGGTTATTAAGTAATGTATATATGAAATAACTTACTATAAATAATAAAATAAAATTGAATTGATAAAAATACATTATTTCCAAATATTGTTAATTTTATATATATCAATTCTAATTGAATAAGTATCTGTAGAGAAACTATTTTTTTATATTATCAACACTCATCACATTGTTATCAAGTTTAATAATAAGAACATAGTAACAAAGTATATATAGCATCTGAATCCCAACATTATTCCAATTTTGGGTGATTGCTGTACCTGACATAAGTATAATCATCAAAATCATACCTGCAACAGCCGCCAATCTTGTCTTTAAACCGATAATAAGCAGTAGCCCAACAATAAATTCCCATATTGGAATTAAGTACGCAAAAGGTGTTACGATAAAGAGTGGAAGTGGTGAATTTTCAAAAGTTGTATGTATATATGATACAAATTTTCCATAATTGGAACCAAATCTTATTCCACCATGTATCATTATATTTAAACCTATCGCAATTCTTAGAAACAAAAATCCTAGTTTTTCATTTTTCATATATCTCCTTTCAGAAATTCTAACAATCTTTTATACCTTTGAAACGCCCATCAGGTTAAAAGAGAATTACGAATAATGAAATAACAGTTCTTTTCTCATACAATTTTATACCTGACTAAAGCAGTTAATTAACAAGCGACCAGGATGAATATGTCATCAATGTCACTTTACTTTAGTTTACTTTAGTTAATTTAGCTTCGTGTGAACTTAAAAAACGATTCAAGTAGCCGATAAATTTTCAAACACTTTAGAGAGGAAGTCATCAAATGTTAAAAAAACTCAATTTCGCCAAAGTTAAAACTTTATTTTTACTTAGTATAATTGGAGTCGTATTTCCCATAGATACTCATCTTAATATAGAAGTGAAAAATAATATTAATATAATAAATTGGTACATTGCTGTTCCTCTTTTACTCGTTGTTTATTTTTTAATGTATAAAATACTAAAAAATAAATTTTACCAGAATTTTACTCCTTGGTTTACGATGTTTTTTAGTCTTTTCATTACCGGAAGTTTTTATGTCGCTATAGGAAAGCTTCAATCTGCCCAAGATCTTTATTGGATTTTCCCTCCAACAATTTGCATACTTTTTATTCAATTCAACACTAAAACTTTTATAAGTTATTGGGCTTCTTCTCTTGTCTTTATTATAGGAAGTATAAATTATTTTAAAAATCCATTCGTCAATGCTGAGCTTATTTTAGCGTCCATCTTTCCAATCTATATCGTTACTTTAGCTTATGTTATATACAATAATTATTTTTCTTCTAATGTTGATACCATGAACTCATTTGTTGATGGAGAAATAAAAATAGGGAATACAAAACTAGGCGAATTCTCTAACCAAATACAATCTGTTTCGGATAGAAGTGAACAACAATCCTCAGCTGTACATCAAACGGTTACATTTACATCTGAGCTGACATCAATTGCAAAAAATAATTTTAATTCA
>CAYFHZ010000323.1:0-4460 GCA_964342535.1 uncultured Bacteriovoracaceae bacterium
ACTTAGTTAATTAAAAACAAAAATATAAGGATTTTTATGAAAGTCCTTTTAAGACTCTCTCTTAAGAAGATTTTTTCTCACCTTTAAGAAGCATTCTTACAACTTCCGATTCAACCTCTGATGTTTTATCATAATTTCTGAGGGAATTATCTAATCCCTTAAAATTGAGATCTTGAATAGACTGTAATTCTAGTTTCTTTTTTTGATTATCTTTGTAAGTAAGTTTTTTGGCCAAAAGTTCATTGAGAGTTATACTCATTTCTTGAGCTGGGTCGTGGTTCCTTGGCCTAAGTCTTATGGAATGATCACCTTGTACAATATTTATAATATCTCTATTAAATCCATATGAAACACCATTAATAAAGTAATGAAGTCTTGTTCCTAAATACATATAGAGTAAAAGGCTTAATGAAAGCGAGAGTGTAATAGTTGTACTAAAAGTTATATGTTGAGAAGCTAAATAATCTGATATCATGGGAGTTTGATCTAATAAATTAAGACCTTCATTTATAAGCTCCTTATGGAGAAGATTGAAAAAACTATTCATAATTGTATATTGAATAATAAGAGAAATGAATACAAAGGCAGAGTACTGTAGATAAAAAATCAGATCTAATTTATTAGATTTGATATTCATCAGCTCATAAGGAATATCTGGTTTTGGTTTTTTGTAGTCTGAACTTAGTGAAAAAATATATTCAAAAAGTAGTGTAGCCGACTTGTATATAAGTCTAGATTTCTTTTTATGTAAAAAAGATGAATCTAATTGATTTGTCTCTAAAATTTTATAGGCACAATCTTCAATCTCATCAAATGGTTTTAAGCTTATATAAGAAAGGTAGAGACCAGCTAGAAAACTTACAATGAGGTAGGACATAATACTAAAAGCATAAGAACTGGTATTAGAAAAAATCACATCAAAAAAAGTCGATAGCTCTTGCTCAAATCCATTAACGACAAAAAAACTATAGTTCATACGTAAAACAAGGTATGTTGCTTGTCCTGCAAAAACAAAAACTAAAAATGGAATAAAAGCAAAACGTAATGCTGTTCTAAGGTAAAAATAAGAATCTTGAGTTTGAAAAAAGAAGGGGGGACCCATTAGTATTTCCAATACTCCAATTTTTTAGACTGTTCAGGCTCAGTTTCTTTTTTTAGCTCACCACTAGCGTCAGATTTATCACTAGCAACTCCTCGAGATTCTTCTTGTTTTTCCTCACTTAATTTAAAACTAAGATCACCATCAAGCATTTCATCACTTGGTTTTTGAACTTGTGAGAAAGCATTCAAGCTAATCAGGGATGCAATAATTAATATATACTTCATTACGGTCTCCTTAATGAATATTTCTTATTTATCTTTTCGGATGTAAATCGAAGAACTGTAATTCTTAGTGATAGTGTAGTGTTGCGCTCAGGTACAAAGAGTTTACTTCTATTTTTACACGGAATGACTATAATAGAGAAGTATTAATAGCTTTAGGAGAAACAGGTGAATCAAGAACGCTCAAAGGGAATTGTAGGAATTTTTATACTGATAACTTTATTATTTTTTATATTTATTGTGTTTGCCTTTTATACATTATCAACTTTGAAAAATGGTGACAAAATCTCTCAAGGTTTTAATGATAAGGATGGCCCAATTGCAGTTGTAGAGGTATCTGGGGTTATTATGGACTCTGAAGCAACAGTCAAAAAACTGATAAAAGCAGAAAAAGACAAAACGGTTAAAGCTATTATTGTACGAGTAAATTCTCCAGGAGGAGCAGTTGGTCCAACCCAAGAAGTATATGAAGAGATAAGAAGAATTGATTTAGATGTAAAGCCAGTATACGCAAGTTTTGGAACAGTAGCAGCTTCAGGAGGTTATTATATTGGAGCCGCATGTAGAAAAATATATGCAAATGCAGGTGCCATGACTGGTAGTATTGGAGTTATTATGAATTTTATGAATCTCCAAAAACTGTATGAATTTGCTAAGGTTAGACCTGAAATCATCAAAGCTGGTAAGTATAAGGATATTGGAAGTGCTTCAAGAGAAATGACTGTTGAGGAAAGACAGCTCCTAACAGAGATGACAGACAATGTTCATGAGCAGTTTATATCAGATATCTATAAAGTTAGAGAGTCAAAAATTGTAGGAGGCCTTGATGGTTTAAGAAAATATGCACAAGGTCAAATCTTTTCAGGTCAAGGGGCAAAAGAGCGTGGCCTTGTTGATGAAATTGCAGGACTTTGGCAAGCAGGTAGATTAATAACCAAAGAATTAGGTTTAAAAGAAGATGAGTTTGGTTTTAAATTTATTAAATTGAAAAAAGAATTTAGTATGTCAGATATATTTACTGAGATTGAGCAAACCGTTGAAGATATTAAGCTAAATGTTCAGGGGTACAGTGTACCGCTTTATCTACATAAATAGGATATAATTTGGATTTTATAACATTTTCTCAATTTTTACGGGACCATGTACTTGCAATTCTAGCAATTATTATAACTCTCGTTTTTATTTATCATTATATTATTGAAAAAGAACATGGAGTTAAACTCTCTAAAAAATACAGAGATAGTATTTTTGAAGCGCAATCAAAAATCTTTTTAAATGCAACTCAATATTTGATTTCAGGTAATAAAGATTTGGCGATTAAAGAGTTTTTAAATGCTGTCGATTTAAATAGAGAAACCATTGAAACGTATTTTGCTCTTGGTGGCTTATTTAGAAGTAATGGTGAGATTGATAAGGCCATAAGTATTCACAGATCTTTAATTGCAAGAGAAAACATAAATGAATCTACAAGATTAAGAGCGTTAAGGGAACTTGCTGTTGATTTTGATAAAGGTGGTTTTTTAGATAAAGCAATTGAGACATATAAAGATGTATTAAAAATTAATCGTGATCAGGATGAAGTTATAAAGTCCTTATGTCGAATCTATGAGGATATTGGAGATTGGGATCAAGCATATAATTACAGAATAATGCTATCTAAGGTTGGTCAAGAAAATCAATCTGAAACCATTTCACATATATTAGTGGAAAAGGCGAAGTATCACTTTGATTCTGCTAGTTATACAGCTTGTGCTGAAGACTTAGACGATGCTTTTAGGTTTGCTCCTTCTGTTTCCGCAAAAATTTTAAGGCTTAAGCTCTATATTATTCAAAATAAAATGGAGGATGCTAAAATTCTTTTATTAGAGTTACTAAAAGAACATCCAATGTATACTTCATTTATGTTTGTTTCTCTGGAAGATGAAAAAAGAATTAGTGAAGACGATCAATATTTACAACGATTAGATCACCTTAGAGAATACTTTTTAAATCTTGAAGATGAAGAATTACGTGGTTCAGCATCAATTGTTCTTTCTCAAATAAGATTGTTAAAAAAGAGAAATGAGAGCTCTAATGCCTACAAATTACTAAAAGATTGGCTAAGTAAATATCAAACAAACAGTGACGTTTTGAAAATCGAATATATTAAACTTTTAATTGAGACGGGTCATACTGATGAAGCTTTGGTTCAAACTCAATCTTTATTAGGCTCACTACATAGTACATTAACCAGACATTTTTGCTCTCAATGTGGCTTTAATTCTGATGAGATTTTTTGGAGATGTCCACAATGTCATAAATGGGAAACGATACAATTTAGGTGGAAAGTATGATGAAATTTATCTTGATACTTATGTTTACTTTTCCATTAGTGTCTAAGGGGGAATCTCGGCTATATTTTAATCAATTTTTAGGACATGTTCATAAAAGTGCGAGTAGGGATTCGAGTTCATTAACCATTGTTCAATGTTCACATTCGGTTAGGATACTAAAAGCAAAGAATAATATCCCCGGCTGGCAATATGTCCAAGTGGGTGAAGATAAAGGCTTTGTTCAGGAAGAGTATTTATCGGAAAAAAGACCAGAATGTCTTCAGGCAAAGTACCCCAAATTTTACTTAGAGATGGGACTTGATATTTCAGATATGTATTATTGGGGAAAACTGAATGACCATTATATTCATGGAGTAACAAAAATAAAATGATACGTTTACTTTTTCTTCTCATATTTATTCAAAATGGCTTTAGTCAAGTCAAATTAACTCAAGAGGAAAAAGAACAGCAAATAATTGATTATTCAAATATCAAAAATGTTTTAAAAAATGACGGACTTGAAGATCAACCAGCAAAGGCCAAAAAAATGGTACAAGCTATTGCTAAGAAGAGAAAAGAAGTAAACAAAAAAAGATATGATTACCCTGAAGTAAATGATTTTTGGCAACTTGCAACCCAATATTATTTTGTTAAAAAGGCCCAAGAGTTAAGATGGGAATTTCCAAAACCTGAATATGGAATTGGAATCGCTTTTAAACAATTATTAGAAAAATTTACCTTAATACTTGGCACTCCACCTGTTGATGCCACTGGTAAACCTAGTGCTTCAAGACAAACACTAAAATCTTTTGCTGCTGATTCTGA
>CAYFHZ010000324.1:0-4455 GCA_964342535.1 uncultured Bacteriovoracaceae bacterium
AGGAGATTCAAAAATTAGATGGATAGGCTCTGATACTAAATTTAAAGCGATATCACTTCATCGTGTACTAAAAGGTGAAAACTTCACCTCTACAGATGAAGACCCAGGCAAAACAGGTGAATATATTGACATGAAACAATTCTTTGCTGGTAAAACCGTTTTCATTGGATCTACTGCCACAGGCGCACACGATTTAAGAAATACTGCAATTGATCCTAAGCTTCCTGGGATTTATGCCCATATGAATATGCTTAATATGCTTCAAACAAACTTCTTTTTCAAAGCGATGGATGAAAGTATAAAAATATCTATCTATATCTTAATGGCGTCTATGATTGTCTTGATCTTAATGATGCTTTTTAATAAACCTATTTTGGATATTTTAACGTTAGCAATCATTATTGCCATTACCTATTATATCGATCAAGAAAAATATATACCTGAAGGATACCAACTTAAACTATTTTATTGTTATTTTTCTATTGTAACGACATACTCATGGTTAACGTTCCTCAATTTCAATCAGTCTAATGCAGAAAAAAAGCAAATAAAGGGTGCATTTTCAAGGTATGTAGCGCCTTCAATTGTTGATGATATGCTAGACAATCCAGATAAATTAAAAGTTGGTGGAGAAAAAAGAGATATAACCTGTATGTTCTCTGATGTTCGTGATTTCACTAGTATATCTGAAGCCTTATCCCCTACAGAGCTAGCACTTGCGCTGAATATATATATGGGAAAAATGACTGATATTGTTTTTGAAACAAATGGAACACTTGATAAATATATTGGTGATGCAATTGTCGCCTTCTGGGGAGCCCCCATAGATATTGGGGATCATGTAAACCAAGCTGTTGATGCTGGAGTGAGGATGCTTGAAGCATTACCTGCCATTAATGAAGAATTCAAAGAGAAGGGTTTTCCAGAATTCAAAATTGGACTTGGCCTAAACTCTGGAGAATGCTCTGTTGGAAATATGGGATCAGATCAAATTTTTGCCTATACTGCTCTTGGAGATAATATGAATTTAGGAGCTAGACTTGAGTCACTTTGTAAATACTATGGTGCCCAAATACTTATTTCAGAATATACTTATGAGCGCTTAGATCACGAGAGATTTACATGTAGACTTATAGATAATGTTATTGTTAAGGGAAAGACTGAGCCTGTTGGAGTCTATGAAGTACTCTACTCTTATCATAACTTTATGCTAGATCAAGAGGCCCTCAAAAAATTTAGAGAAGCCTTTAATCTTTTTTTAGATGGTAAATTTGCAGCAGCATTAGTCATATTTAAAGAACTTAATGAAAAAATACCTGAAGATAAGGCGAGTGCCAGAATGAAAGAAACTTGTGAGCATTGGATGAATAATCCTCCTGCTGAAGGAGAAGATTTTAGAGTCACAACCATGAAAACAAAAGGATAATTGACACAGAGCCTAAGTATTAAAACCATGGCCAAATCCTTTTGCTTTTTGCTAAAATTCCTGACTTATACATTATATAGAAAGGGAATTTTATGCTTTATAAAGCAAAAGATAAAATAACCGGAAGTTATGACACAATCATTATTGGTTCTGGCCTCGCCGGTATGACAGCTGCAAATAAATTGGCAAAAAATGGTAGAAAGGTTTTACTGCTTGAAGCCCATAATAAGCTTGGTGGTTTTGCTACATGGTTTTATCGAGCAAATAAAAAACATGTCTTCGATATTTCCCTTCATGGCTTCCCTTTTGGCATGAAAAAAACATGTAGGAAGTATTGGAATAAAGAAATTGCCGATCATATCGTACAGTTAAAAGATGTCCGTTTTATAAATCCAGAGTATGAAATCCAGTCTACCTTTACAAGGGAAGATTTTACTCAAAAATTAATAAACTTCTTCAATCTACCTGAAACAACTGTACATAGTTTTTATGATTATATTGAAAATATGAATTTCTATGATGATCAGAAAATGACAAATAGAGAACTATTTGAAAAATTTTTTCCTGGAAGACACGACGTGGTCAGGTTTCTAATGGAGCCAATTGTATATGCAAATGGTTCGACATTAGATGATCCGGCCATAAGCTACGGAATTGTATTTTCTAATTTCATGAAAAAAGGTGTTTATACCTTTAAGGGAGGAACAGATCACCTCATAAAGATGATGCAAGAAGAATTACTTGCAAATAATGTTGATATAAAAAAACATGCCAAAATAGATAAAATTCTCGTAGAAAATGGAAAGGCCATAGGTGTTGAATTAAAAGGACAAAAAATATTATCGAAAACAGTTCTCTCTAATGGAAATTTAAAAACAACAATCTTTAAAATGCTTGGAGAAAATTTATTTTCAGAGGCATTTATTAATAAAGCAAAAGAAGTAAGATTAAATAGTTCAAGTTGCCAAGTTTATATGGGAATAAAGCCTGGTATGACAATTCCACATATCGGTGACTTGGTATTTACTTCTACCTACCCACAATTTGATACGAATGCACTTCTATCTAAGAATATTACTTCTCGTACTTTTAGTGTATATTACCCTGATGGTAGACCCTACGATGATGATAAAAAATACGCTATTGTATCATCTACAAATGCAAATTTTGATGATTGGAATAATCTTTCAGAAGAAGAGTATGAAAATGAAAAGAAAATAATGATAGATGATACTATTGAAGCTCTAAAAAAATTCATTCCAGACATAGAAGATAAAATTGACTATATCGATGCCGCAACTCCTCGGACAGTAAAGAAATATACACATCATGAAATGGGTGCATCTTTTGGTACTAAATTTGAAGGACTAGAAATTAGCATGGGTATGCATCATGAAATTTCAGGAATGTTTCATGCTGGGAGCGTGGGTATCATTATGAGTGGGTGGCTTGGGGCTGCAAATTATGGAGTGATCCAAGCAAATGAAGTAGAAAGTTATCTCTATCAAGCAGAAAAGGAAAGTAGTCATGAGTAATTTCGAAAATAAAACTGCAATTATAACTGGTGGAACCAGAGGGATTGGCAAAGGTATAACCCTATCCTTACTTAAAGATGGTGCTACAGTCATTGCAACTTATGCAAATAATGACAAAGCAGCTGAGGAGTTTAAGACAGAGTTTCCTGAGTATAAAGAAAGACTTTTTACCAAGAAATTTGATGTCTCAAAGCCTGAAAGTTGTGAATCATTTTTTGATGAAATCACAGGGCAATTTGAACAGATTCATATTCTTGTCAATAATTCGGGCATTAGAAAAGATTCACTTGGAGCTTCTATGTCAGAAGATATGTGGGATCAAGTTTTAGACACTAATTTAAAAGGAAGCTTTTTCATGTCAAAACTTGCAATTTTACATATGATGAAAAAAAGGTATGGAAGAATTATTAATATTTCTTCAATTGGAGGATCTCTTGGTTTACCAGGGCAAGCAAATTATGCAGCTTCTAAAGCAGGCCAAATTGCTATCAGTAAATCCCTTAGTAAAGAAGTTGCAAAAAGAGGAATAACCATAAATAACGTTTGTCCAGGCTTTATTGAAACGGAACTTTTAGATGATCTAGACCCTACACTTATAAAAGAATATAAATCGCAGGTTCCTATGAAACGATTTGGTAAAGTTGAAGATGTTGCTAGTGCTGTTAAGTTTCTTGCTAGTGATGAAGCGTCCTATATTACAGGAACAAGCATAGAAGTATCTGGTGGTTTATAGTGGATATAAAAGACTTAATTCCTCAAAGAGAGCCATTTCTTTTTATTGATAAATTTGATCAACAGTCAGAAGATAAAATGATAACGTCTTATTTTTTTCAAGAGGATCTCAATTTTTTTCAAGGACATTTTCCAGGTGAACCCATTGTTCCCGGAGTTATCTTAAGTGAACATTGTTTTCAATCAGCAGCTGCACTTATGGGCCTAAGATCAAATAAGACTGAAAGTCCAGAAAAGGGCTTAACTGTTCTAAGTCGTATTCAAAGTGCAAAATTTAAAAACCTCGTATTACCAAATACAAGAATTGAAACTGAAACAATTCTCATTGAACAGATCGATAATGCAGCTTTTTTTAAATCCATTGTCAAAAATGAAGATAACAAGAAAGTTCTTATTATAGAGTATGCGTGTACCTTAATAAAAAAGATTTAAAAAATGAAAAAAACTTACCTCATATCAGGGATGGCCAATAAGAAAAGCATTGCCTACCACACAGCAAAATGCCTAGAAGGAAATGTAGATAATTGTCAGCTCATTTTCACTGCTCAAAACGAAAAGAACTTAGTACAAATACAAAAAGCCTTCCCCCAGTCACCGGCATTCATTATAGATGTTGAAAATAAAGAACATATTAAAAATTTACCACTTATGCTAAGACAATATACTGAAAGTATTGATGGATTTTTACATTCCATAGCATTTGCAAATATGCCACTTGTTCCGCAAGAATTTCATGAGACCCCAAGAGAAGACTTTTTACAA
>CAYFHZ010000325.1:0-4444 GCA_964342535.1 uncultured Bacteriovoracaceae bacterium
ACTTCTTTTGTAATAATATCTTCGCCTATGGTAAGACTCATACTTACTTTATAAGCAGACGCTGCGAGTGTAATAGTATATTTTTTTTCTTTATCTGAAGACTCTGCATCAATTAGAGTTGGAGCTGTTACTTCAACTCCTTCTTCAGCATCTTTAACTTCAGGATTAGAGAGAGTAAATTCAGTTTCATTTGTTTGAATTGTTGCAGTTAGAACTTTTTCTTTATACTCTAAAATGAGATCATTATTATTTACTCCAGGTATATCTACGATATTTGAAACAATTTGACTTCCATCAAGAGTGGAATAGGCTTGAGCTTGAGATAGATCTCCAGCGGGTGAGACTCTAAATTCTACATGATCGATATAGCTTTGTTTATGTCCAGCTGATGCAGGAGCTTCTATTTTCTCAAAATTTGCAATACCTTTGTCTTGAACTTGGATTCCTTTTATTTGTATTTCGCTTAAGACACTTGGGTCAAATTCATCTAATTCTTCAAGTGATACTTTTAGAATCTTATTACTCTGGTTATAAGTTGCAATCAAAGATTTAGGAACAGACTCTTTCATAACAGGACAAAGCCCCGCTTTTTGAGCCTCCACAAAGTTTTGTTGAGCGATATTTTGAAACTCGTTTTTGTCTGCTTGAAATAAAGACTCTACTTCTTGTCTCGTTTTAAGTTTATCAACTTGTTTAAAGGAATTACTTTTAATCAATTGAGAGGTTTCACTCAAACTAAAATTAACTTTTGAAAGAAGATTGATCATATCTTCAGGAAAATTCTCAGGTTTAATTTTATTACAAGAAAGAACAATCTTCTTAATTAATTGGGAATGAGACAATATAGAGGCACAGGTTCTAGAGTAAAAAATATTTTTTGCATATAACTTTGCCATGGAGTTTTGGAAAAATTTTTGCTCCGCTGCTCCTGCGTCTCCTCCACATAAACATGTATCATACATAGTCTCAAGAGCTTGAGTCAGTGAACTGGAATTTGTCGTATAGGAACCATTTATGAGATCGAGCATCGCTTGATTAAATTCATCTTTATTTGTTTTCTGGAGTTCTTGTACTCCGAGTTGACAATTGAGTGAGGAATTCACACCATAGTTTTTGTTTCCAGTTACACACAATACCTTACCACCATACTGTCCATAAATTTGAGGGTTACACATAATACTTTGTGAATTTTTACAGGCTTTATTTTTTTCTTCGATTTTTGTTTCGTTCTCATTTATGGAAATATCATATTGCCCTGAATTTGAAGATTGTAGTTTTCTATATTTTGTATATACATCTTGAAAATACTGATACTCAGGTGAACTCAAAAACTCTGGGCTATCTTGAGCAAGGCCAAGGCTTTTAGCTAGTGCTTGTAAGTTTGCTTTAGAGTTTAATGTTTGAGGGTGAACACAAATTTTATTTTTACCTACTGTTTTTGCAAAGGAGATCCATCCGGCAAAGTAGCATTTCTTTTCACTGTCTACTTGAGAAAAGAGTTGTGCTTCGTCTGCATGAGCTGAAGCTATAAAATAATCTAGTATTTTTAAATATGAGTAATACTTTTCTTTTTTTAGTTGTGATTTCATGGATTGAAATTCATATTCTGTCAAAAACTCATGTACTAACTTAATAGTTTTTATTTGATTTTCTCTGGATAAAGTTATGAAGTCAGAATAACTTATATAGCTATCTAAACTACTGGCGAAAGCAGTACAAATGATTAGGTGGAATAGCAATAACAGTTTTTTTATCAAATTTGATACCTCAGTTTCTTATCGGTTGAAACTCTTAATTATTTTACTCGGTATCGAAAGATTCTTAGATATTCCCTCGTTTTTTATAGATGACAAAATGTGATTTCAATAAGATAGAAGATAAAGAGAATTGAGTTTTTGTAGAAAATTGACCAATATATTTGGCATTTTTTAAATATGTTAATATTAGAGGCTATTATATCTAGAAGTTTTGGAATACTTCTTAAATTTCAAGGGATTGATTGACTCCTTTTTAATCTCTACATACAATAGCCAAAATTCAAATAATCAGGAGAACTCGCAAAATGGGTTGGTTTAATACAGTTAAAAATCCTAAAATAAAAAATTCTAAGAAGCAAAATGATACAATCCCTGCTGGACTTTGGAAAAAATGCGTAAATTGTTCAGAAGTTTTACAAAGCCAAAGGCTTATAGATAATTACTTTGTTTGCCCAAATTGTGATCATCATTATCGAATGACTGCCCAAGATAGAATTAATCAATTAATTGATACAGATAGTTTCGAAGAATATGCAAAAGATTATGCGACTACTGATCCTCTAGAGTTTACAGATAAGAACACGTATGTAGATAGATTAACAAAGGCTAAGAAAAATACGGGTAGAGATGACGGAACAATCGTTGGAACCGGTACTATCAACGGTGAAAAAGTTGCTATCGCAGTTATGGATTTTCATTTTATGGGTGGATCAATGGGAGTTGTTACAGGTGAAAAAATAGCAATTGCTATGGATCTTGCTTATGATCAGAAAATACCAGCAATTGTTATTTCTTGTTCTGGTGGGGCGAGAATGCAGGAAGGTATTCTTTCATTAATGCAAATGGCAAAAACATCGGCAACTAGAAAAAAACTCAAAGATAACGGTATTCCTTATATAAGTATTCTTACAGACCCAACAACAGGTGGTTGTGCAGCGAGTTTTTCAATGTTAGGTGATATTAATATTGCAGAGCCTAAAGCTTTGATTGGCTTTGCAGGGCCAAGAGTTATTGAGCAATCCATACGCCAAACCCTTCCTGAAGGATTTCAGCGTTCAGAATTTTTACTAGATCATGGATTCATTGATCGTATTATTCATAGAAACCATTTAAAGGACGAACTCACATTTTTTATAAAAATGTTTAAAAAGCAATGACAGCAGATGACTGGCTCGACCAGTATTATTCAGGAGAGTTTTTTTCTGGACGCTTTGATTTTCTAAAATCTTTTATAAAGAAACATAACTTAGATGATTTTGATTCTATCATCACCATTGGTGGAACCAATGGAAAGGGTGAAACATCTAGGTGCTTATCTAAGATTTTTACATATAATAATATAGTACATGGTCTATGGACATCTCCTCATCTTAAAACTGTTCTAGAACGATTTTGTTTTTCTCACAATGATGATCTTCAACATACTGAGGTTATTGAAGTTTTCTTCGATTTAAAAAAGCTATGTGATGAAGATAATACTAAGCTAAGTTATTTTGAGTTTTTATTCATTAGTTTTCTTATGCTTGCTAAAAAAAAACTAATAAAAATTTTAATTTTAGAAGTTGGATTAGGTGGCCGCCTGGATGCAGTAAATGCATTAGATGCTACTATTTGTGGTATAACTTCAATTTCTAGAGATCACCAAGATCTGCTTGGGAATCGTTATGAGCTGATATTAAAAGAGAAATTAGGAATAATTAGGGATAACTGTACAATCTATACCAGTTTTGAAAATGATTATTTGAGACGTAAGACAAAAGAGTATTTAAAAGATTTTAAATTACATTGGGTTGATCTTTTTGAGGTGGAGGTAAACAAAAAAGAAGATGATTTTTCATCCCGTAATCACGCACTAGCAAAGCAAATTGCAAAATCTTATTTTCAACACAAATTATTTCGAATTCCTGAATTTAATCTTACGGCCCTAAGAGGATTTGGTGTTATTGACTCTGTGTCATTTTCTCTTTTTCCTTCTCATAACCCAGATGGAATGAGAAAATTAGTTCAATTATTAGTAAAGCGGAATTATACTTATATAGATTTAATGGTTTTATCTTTTAGTGAAAGAAGTGATGAGGATATAGAAACGATGATTCGTTCTTTAAAAAGGTCCTTTTCATGCCCTATGATACTTTTTCATTTTCATCATTTTAAGGCTGCTAAAAGAGAAAAACTCGAAAGAATAGGAAAAAAATTTAATTTAAATATTACGAATGATACAGCGTTTTTTAACTCAATTAACTATTCACACAAGCAGCATTTGCTATTTACTGGTTCAAATTATTTTCTTGGCCATATTATGCAAAAGCTCAATCTCTCTAGCTCAATCTAACCCTTTACAATTTAAATTGGGTGACACTATTAGTATATACTCTGAAAAAGCTTATCGAAGAGATAACGGAACTTATTTTGAGGCCGTTGGAAATGTTGTTATTTTATCGGCCGACAATACTATTTATGGTGAGAAAGCTAGCTTTAATACTAAAACTGGAGATATTTTTATTGAGGGAAGTGTTCGATATGTCGGACAAAATCTTACAATGTATGGTGTTAAAGTAGAAGTGAACACTCAAAAAAATGATCTTATCATGCATAGTGCGAGAATGATTACTCCTGAGTTTAGTGTTGTTGCCACTAAAATTGTAAGAAAAGTAAAAGATGAGTATGAAGCTTTTGAAGCTGAGTTT
>CAYFHZ010000326.1:0-4423 GCA_964342535.1 uncultured Bacteriovoracaceae bacterium
CTTGACCATAAATGGTACTTTCAAGAAATATAAAGAACCAAAACTCTCTATAGGCATGTGTTGCCCCTACTTTATCGATTGAGCGAAGTTTTATGATTTTCTCTAGGTTTATATTCGTAAAATCATCAGGGAGGTCAAAAACGAGCCTACTTAAAACATGATAACATTCAGTAAGTATAGACTCCGAATTATTCTGTTTAGGATTGCAAACATCAGCAACCTCAGACTTTAGGAAGTGATCTGCATTACCACCAAAGTCTACAATATTTATGGCCATCGCTCTTAAAACTCTTACTTTTGTTATTTCATTTATTGGAATATAATACCCAAATTTCAAACTATTCTGAGAGATTACTGAAACTTCCCCGCTCCAGACTTCATTAGTTAATTTTTCTACAAAAAGCTCATCATCTTTTAAAAAATCTGAAAGTGTGTGATGAAAAACTTCATGCAGCATTAGTTTGGCCAATGCATCTGTTGAGTATGCTAATGTCACCTTAGAAAAGTAGACCTGAGCACCTTTTTTGTTAAGCGTGTAAGCTCCAAGTCCTATAAAGTTCTCTTGGTTTTTTTGATTTGAATGCCCTAATTGGCTTTCTGTACCCGGAAGAATAGTAATGGCTTCAATATACTTGTAGCGATTATCTTGCTCTAACTGTAATGCTTCTTCAAATGCTTCTGAAATAATTTCAACTGGAAGATTTGACTTTTTTACTTTCTCTTCTAGTATTATCAGTGCATCTGTAATTTTTTGTGGATAAGGATATTCACTGGCATGAATTGCATAAGGATCCCCTCCATTTCCTTTCGTTCCACTTTCGGCAAAACAAAGTAATGGAAAAATTCCTAATACTAATAATAATTTTTTCATAATTGTCCCTTATAATTTTTTTTAACATTTTCTGTTAGTGGAAAGAATTGAATCGCCAATTGATAAACATCCGTTTTTTTTCCATCTCTAAGTAGTTCAGTCATTTTTTGATTAAACTCTCTAATAATGGTCTTAGCTTCCGGTAGTTTTTCAAGATCTATCGCAACCGTCGTTGATGAGAATTCTCGCAGTTCTACCTCAATTTCTTCTATTTTATTTATACCCATTTCCAGGGTTTCTTTATGTGAATCTTTAAGTGCTTGATTTGAAATATCTTCTGTTGTTCTTATATCATTATGAGTTCTTTGAAATTCTCCATCAGTATTAATCGTTAATAAGCTGGCCGTTAATAAGTTATTAATAACAATCTCTGCTCGTGAAATATCAATACCTAACTGAAAGGCAACTTCTTTAGAAGTTAATTTAAAATCATCAAATTCAAATAATTCAAGAATTGCAAAGTGCTCCCACTCCGCTATAACCTTATGGTGAGATTCATCAATGATAAAACGTTCATCTAGCTTACTAATTTTTATATCATCAATATTTGTCTTCGTTCGGTACAAACTTTCCATAAAAAGAGTTTTTTCATTAGGAGCTAAAGACATCTTTTTAGCAAAACGATGGGCATGCTTAAGTGGTAATCTTCTTTTTCCCTTAATCACTTGGCAGATAGTAGATGAATGTATTCCCATATCTCTAGAAAAAGCCCTCATAGAATATTGAGGATTTTCACTTTGTTTTAGAGCTAAAAACTCATTAATTTTGTTAATATAATAAACTTGTGTTTGTTCCATGCAGATGATTTAGCATGAAATTGCGCCATGCACATTATTTTTGTAAACAATTCGCGGCATAGTTTTGCCGCGGGTAAGAATTACATAGTAGGCCATATCATATTCATGATATAATAACTTTAACTTACTGAAATAATAGATAATGGATTAGTTTTATGACGACAAAAAGTACTCCTTACCTCCACGGTTTTTCATCAACAGAACAAGATAGACTTAAAACTCAGGCCCAATTTGCAGAACAAAAAGTCTATCAAGATATTGATTTTTCAAGATCAGTAAATTTATTGGAAGTAGGTTGTGGCGTTGGAGCTCAATCCGAAATTTTACTTAGGCGCTTTCCAAAGCTAAACTTAACAGGAATAGAGTTAAATGATGCTCAACTTGCTGTAGCAAAAGAAAATTTGCAAAACTCTCCTTTTACTCAAGATCGCTACAACCTTTTAAAGATGGATGCTACCAAAATGGACTTTCAAGAAAATACCTTTGATGGTGCTTTTTTATGTTGGGTCCTTGAGCACATTCCAAACCCAATGAAAGCGCTAAATGAAGTACGACGAGTCTTAAAGCCAGGTTCCAAAGTTTATATTACTGAAGTTATGAACTCCTCATTTTTCTTAGAACCCTACTCTCCTAATCTCTGGAAATATTGGATGGCCTTTAATGATTTTCAATATGAACAAGCAGGTGATCCCTTTGTTGGGGCAAAATTAGGTAATTTCTTAATGGCCCTTGGATTTAAAGATATTGAAACGAAAGTAAAAACCTGGCACTATGACAATAGAAGGCCTCATGCTAGAAAAGAAGTTATTGAATTTTGGAGAGATCTTCTCATGAGTGCAAAGCAAACCTTAATCGATCATAAAGTCATTGAGGCAGAAATCGCAGATAAGGCCCAAGCTGAGATGGAAGAAATAACTTCAGACCCTAATGCAGTCTTCTTCTACTCATTTATTCAAGCCTCGGCCACTGTTTAACTAAGAGTTGAGACTTAAATCATCCAGCCTTACTTTATCAATGAGAAAATTTTCTTTTGTTTTAAGATCGATAAGTAATTCACCAAGATAAGTTAACGATCTAAAAATTTGATCCTTATCCCATATTTTTTCTTGTGCTATTATAAGTTTATCGTACTTTGATAATTTTTTCTTCTTTTGGGCATAACTAGGATCATAGATTTTAAGCATATGTGACTGGACAAAAGAAATAACACCAATAAGGTCTACACCTGCACTTTGATATTGTAATAATTTTTGATAAAAAGCATGAAGTTTCTTTCCACCAAAAAAATCAGCAAGTTCAAAAGGGTCAACTTTTTGTTCCGATATAAGAGCACTTACTTCATCAAAGCTGAGCTCTTTTTTTTCCGGGTAATTTATTTTTAAAATATTGAGGCTATCATAATATTCTTTTAAATCGAAAGGAACCGATTCTTTAATATAATTTTTGGCAGGATAGCTAAGGTATACTTTTAAATATTCTTGTAGAAAATCAATAACCATCATCTCTTCCCAAAAAAATGGCTCCACTATTTCTATAACCTGAACATTATTATTTTGTAATTTAGCTATTTCATTATAAAAACTATTCTTTTTATTAAAATTAAAAAAAACATTTTGCTCAAAATTTAATTCATCTATGTTTAACAACTGTTCCTGAACATTTTTTGTTAAGCTTTCACAATCATGAATAATAAAATCCTGACTCTCGCTAAAAAAGGAAAGACTTTTAAATTGATCTTCTATCCATTCAACATTAATCTCACTACTAATTTTAACACTTATATCTGTTGATAAGACATTCTCTTGCTTTAAGTAATTTTTAAACATGTAAAACACAAGTGGATCATAACCATAAAAAAAGATTGGACCTTTGTGACTCTTTGTAGACTGGACCCCAGATTTAAAAAAATCCCAAACTTTCCACTTAGAATGCATAAAGTACCATTTCTTTGAACCCCTCAGCTGCACTAGTGGCGATATTATTCATCGCCTCAACCTGGACTCCTCTATTTTGAGTACCTAACACTTTAGTTGAATCACCTTGTAATTCTTTTAGTGTATAACTTTCACCAAGCGATAATGTCTGATTAAATATAATTTTAGAACTTAAAACCTTATCTCCTAATGAACTTTGCAATACTTCGATCTCTTCTTGTGATGGATGTTTCATTATGACCATACGTAAAGAAAGGGCCATATGATTAACCGACGGAAGAATAAAATTTTTCTTTCTATCCTCTAGTACATCATCATAAATATTTGATACATTTTTAGTGGCCACATTGTAATGTGAGTCAATAGATTTAGGATGAGAACTAATTATACCAATCACAACCGCGTCAGCTTTACTTGCCCTATCAACAATCTTTAAACCTTTATAGTCTAGTAATGTTCTATAAATTTTCTCAGTAAATAGCCCCTCTATACCTATAAAGTTTGAATGGTTATAAAAAACTGGAATATATATTTTTTGTATTGAATATTGAGAAAAAGGATTCTCTTTTTTCTTAATCCTGTAACCTGAGCATGACATGTTAAATAAAAGCGCTAAAATAATAAATTTATTCATAACAATATTGCTACTTTATTTATAACAACGTGGCAATAATTAAACAAAGCGTCATTATATACGAATAAAACTCTATATGGTATGAAGTAAATAATGAAAGACTTAAAACCCTTATATGACATTCTTGGCCAAGATGATAATACTGAAGAGATGTACACTTCAGATCAAAGAAAAAGATACAGAAGAG
>CAYFHZ010000327.1:0-4413 GCA_964342535.1 uncultured Bacteriovoracaceae bacterium
AAGTCACAAAAATCTGCAAATTCATTGAGAAGAAATGCTTCATGAATCCCTAAACTTGTTTCGATCATACAACCAAGCATGGTTTGGAGCTGATAATCTTTGGCCTTTTTTAACAGTCTAAGAGCGTTTTCAATTCCACCCGCTTTCATAAGCTTTACATTTATACCATGAAACATCGTCTGAAAAAGCTCACCATCGAAATCATCTTCAACTGACTCATCGGCAATAATAGGAAAAAGAGAAATAGGCTTGAGTTTCTTATAAAGTTCAATTTCTTTTGCTTTAAAGGGTTGTTCAATAAGTTCTATATTATAATCTTTAATTTTTTCTTCAAAAAAAAGATAATCTTTTAAGGACTCAAAACCTTCATTTGCATCAATTCTTAAAGGTTTATCCGTAAGACGAGTTAGTTCTTCCAATAATTCTAAATGATCATGGTCTGCAATTTTTAATTTATAAAAATGAAAATCCATTTTATCTTTTAAATAATTTTTTAAATCTTTTGGTTCCATAATGGGAATACTCATGGAAGTTGCAATTTCATTTCGAGGACTAAGCTTTAAATAAGAAAGTATATCCCCTTTGGATTTTTCTAAAAGTCTTATATTATTGAGAGCATTTTTCAGAGCACGAGGGTATTCTTTTTTTACTTTATTTGAATTTAAAAAGTCTGCAAATGCTTCTTGAATAACCTCTGAGGTTTCACCGTATCTAATATTAGGAGCTATTTCACTTTTCCCAGCATGATGATGAATGATAAAATTTTCTTTTGTCGTCGCTTCATTACGAGAAATTTTCCAAAGAACTTTAAGACGTAATTTGAGAGCTTCTAATTGGTAGGCCATATATCTTTAATCCAGTAAAATTCTTTTGCTTGATTAAAATCTTCAGGAGAAATTCCTATCTCCCCTCTTGGAGTATCCCCTTTAAAAAAACGATCCCATAAAAGCGGATTCACATCAAAAGACATGATCTTAGTTTTAAGTGACGTAATAAGACCAAGTTTTAGCCATACCTTATAAACAAGCTCACTACAGTATAAAGTCTCACCTCGCTCATCCACATTATTCCAACGAAACTCATGGTCATAATTAAGATTGAGAGATAAGAGTTTATTCATCACTTTATTTAAATGATCTAAAGAAAGATTTTTTTTACTCCGCAAAACTCGAAGGTGTCCATCTTTTGCAGTTCGTTTTATAAAAACATCTACAGGGGTTAACTTTACCTTTCCTAATGCTTCAAAAATATAGAATTTATTATCTTTTTTAATAAGAATTCCCATATGAGAATAAGCTGAGTTTTCTTGCTCTTCAATGAGGCCACAGGACCAACAATTAAGATCCTGTAGAAGAATATCTCCTACTTTAAGATCCATAAAATCACTTTGATTTAATGCTAGTGAACTCTTAACTATAAAAATGGATAAAATGCCTAAAAGTATTGGCAGTTTTTTTAACATTGCTCTCATCTCTTACCGTTATTTCATATATTTATAACAAGTTTTTAGCATAAATCCCATAATTTTTCGCTTCAACTCTATAATAATACTCGTGAAGACCGATAGGATATTATGATGAAAAAACTTATTTCTAATCTGATTTTAGGCATTATGCTCTTTAATAGCGTCTTTGCGTTTGCTGATGAAGATGATTGTACAACCGGGCAGGTCTGGAGTGATAGCCTTAATCGATGTGTTTTAACCACAGATACAGTTTCTAGCTTAACAAGTGCGTCAAATTGCCAAGAGTTATCGGGAGATGCCTACTCTCAGTGTTTTTATGATAATGTTTCTAATCAAATGGATGAGGCCCAGGCCAGTAATGATATTCCTAAAGCTTCAAAGCCAGAGTCAAGTTATGCTATTTCCTCTATTGTTACTTTAGGTTCAGCTTATATTTTATGGAAAAAACAAGCTTCTTTAAATAGCTGTGGACAAACTTCTATGTGGCTTATGTTAGGAGCTGGTGTAAGCTCTCTTCTGGGTGAGCTGTACGCGCAGTACTCCTATAAAAGTAAATTAAGTGGCTTACAAAAAAAATATACGAAAAGAATGAATTTAAATCCTACTGAAGATGACGATACCGATGCGACCAGTGAAAATATCGTTACTGCTATAAATGAAAACCAACAAATCGCTTTTGAATATCAGGCAGAACAAGAAAGTGCCAAAGAAAAAGCCCATAAGGCAAGAGAAGTGGTTTATAAAATGGCCTTTGCTCTTTATACCGCTTCAGCGGTAGCATCTTTGTGGGATTATTACCAAAGTATGGGATCAGGTTGCGCTGCCGCTAGCTATACTCCACAATATAAATCTGGTTTTGAGAAAAAATATGCAGGTTTAAAAAATTCTCTTCTTTTAAATAAAAATCTTTTTGGGAAATATTATTTTATTGAGGAACTCAAACAATCTGAAATGATGGAGATTGTTCAAAGAAAAGTTTGGGCCGTGTTTAACTTTACTGCATATGCCGACAAGCCTGGTATTGAGAACATCAAGAAGTTCACAACATATGGAAAAAGACCAACGACTCCAACGACTCCAACTCCAGAAGGAGGCTTTGATCTTCTAGATAGTATTAAAGAAGTCGCTGATACTGTAGACCAGTCCATAGATGGTGCAATTAAAAACCCTCTTATAAGAGCAGCTTTTGCAGGAGTTTTAGCTGGTTATAGTATTTATCAAGGTAATCAAGCCGCAGAACTTGCAGATCAAGCTAAAGAGCGAGTTAAACATCTTAATGAAATTGCATCCAATTTTGCGGCCACTGGAGTCAGCTATGCAGGTTGTTCTGATGAAGATAGAGATGACTCCTCGAAGGCTTCTTGTTATTGTTATAATTCAGACGGTACTGCCAACTCAGAAAGAAGTAGTGCTTCTATATGCTCGACAAGTTCAAGTACGGTTAGTCTTTCAGAAACCACTTATGCTGCCACTTCAAATACCACTGGAGCTGAAGATACAAGTGCTGGATGTTTAACCAGTAGCTCTTACGATGCGGATTGTAGCTCATGTAGTGATGATAGTAATGGACCTGGATGTTTTTCTATGAATGGAAAAGTGGCCCTTGGAAAGCTTGCTACCATTGATGGATTAACGGATGCTATGCGAGATACCGCAAAATTTACAAGCGGAAAACTTGGAACGTCTTCACTTGATTCTGCTGCAGCTGATAACCTTGCTGTTGCCGCTAGAAATGCAAGAAATACACTCGCTGCAAGTAACCCTAAAATCTCTAAAACTGCTAGCGCCATAGATGCCGAATCAGCAAAGCTTTCAAGAGCTCTCGCTTCTAATATAGCAAGTAAATTAAAAAATGGATCTCTTAGTAACCCTCTCTCTTCTTCTAGTCTTGGAACTCTTAGTGCAGGAAGTGATGATAAAGAATCAACAGAAGATGAGAAGAAAGAAGAGGTCACTCCTTTTGCCACTGCTGCCGCCAATGGTGGAAAGATGGCATCAAATAATTCTAAATCATCCGCTCTAGATTTTGACTTTGGGCTTGATGGAGATAAAAAAGGTGGAGTAGAAATTGTGGGAGAAGATAATACAGATAAAGAAAAATTTAAATATCAATACAACGATATTAATGAAAATGAAGATGCAAATATTTTTCAACTCATAAGCAATCGCTATCACTCAACGGGTCTTAAGGCGCTGTTTAAAAAGAACTAGTCCCATAAAGAATCTATGTTAGAATAAAACTATGGACTATGAACTTCTCACAGGCAGAAAAAACACGAATCTCATTGAATATGAAGGATATCTCATTCACCGAGATGTAGAGACTTCTTTTCGAGAATTACAGCTTAGGGCCAAAGATGATATTAATGCAGATTTAAAAATAGTTAGCTCATTTAGAGACCATACAAGACAAAGCCTTATTTGGAACAATAAAGCTCTGGGAAAAAGAAAAATCTTAAATGATGCTGGTATTGAGCTCGATTTTAATTCCTTATCTCAAGAAGATTTACTTTTAAGTATACTTAGATTTTCGGCCATTCCAGGAGCAAGTAGACATCACTGGGGATGTGATTTTGATGTTTTTGATGCCCAAATGATCTCTCAAGATAATTTGGAACTTACCCATGCTGAATGTGTTGGAGATGGCGCTTGTGCAAAACTTCATTCCTGGTTAGATAAAGTCCTCCCTAGCACTGATTTTTATAGACCCTATGAGTATGATCACGGAGGTGTGTCTGTAGAAAAATGGCATCTTAGTTTTAAGCCTTTGAGTACTGAATTTATCAACCAGTATACTTTTGATATATTTCTTAAAAACCTCAAAGAGAGCGAAATAGAGCTTAAAGATATCTTACTGCAAAAAGCAGAGTTTTATTTCAAGCAGTATTTTCTTAATCAGCGCCAATAGCAATAAGCCAAGATTTTGGAGATTCAACTAGTTTTCTTTG
>CAYFHZ010000328.1:0-4408 GCA_964342535.1 uncultured Bacteriovoracaceae bacterium
GAGATGTTTATGGAAGTACTTAACAAGTATCCTCCAAAAGAGAAGAAAAAGATTGGAAGAAAGCCTTACTCATGAGTTTTTTATTGAGTCTATGAAGTCTACTATTAAAAATGAAAAGCCACCAATTGGTGTTATTCATCATTCAGACGTGGAGTTCAATATGTTTGCGAGCCATATATTAAATACCTTTTGAAGCATGGTTTTGAACCTTCAATGTCAAGGCCAGCAACACCAGAGGATAATGTTTTATAGAATCATTTTTTAAGACACTGAAAAAGGAAGAGGTCTACTTCAAAAATTATCAAACTTTAAACGATGTTTAAAAAGCTTGCCAAAATTTATTGAAGAAGTTTATAACAAGAAAAGATTGCACTCGTCTTTAGGGTATAAAAGCCCCGAAGAGTTCGAGGCCATAATATTTAAAATTAAACCGGCTAATCGTCCTGTTCAGAAAATATGGGGACGAGCTGTCTAGTTAACGGGACTCAGTTCATTTTAAAGTTCCTCTTTATTCATGAGCCTTTGCCTCAAAGGGTTTAAAACTTTGTATCTTTCAGTATCCGCAATAAATAGAAAGTTTCTATGATTTTCGGATGATGTTACAGAAGTTTCAGGACTCAATGTAATAAAAGCTCCGATCGCATATAATATTTTTCTTCTATTATCACTACGATTAATTCGATCTAAATTCCCTCCATTTAAATGAAGATCACAATTTTTATTTAAGAAAGATACGAGTTCTTTTTTATATTTTATATATTCTACTAAATCCATTTTTACATCTTGAGTGATGAATCTAATGGTTGCAGGCCTCACTTCATGTGGTTCAGTAATAAACTCTAACCCCTTCGTTTCAATGCAAATATCAGTCATCAAATCATCTGCAAAAGAAGAGACGCTGAAAAGTGTCAATAAACATATTAATATTTTTTTCATGCTAGGTCTCCTATTCATTTAAGTGATGGTTTTAATCATATTTTGTTAATAAATTCTTTGTCTTTTTATATATTGAGCGAAAAAGATAGCTTTCTCGCTCAACTTTCTTTTTTGTAATTCATTCCTGAGCTACATTGCTCAAGTTCTCAATCAAAACCTAGAGTTAGTTACAACTTGGTATTGAGTCCAAAACATTATTGTACGCTCTCAATGGTGAGGCATATTTATATCGTAATTTTGAAAAAAGACTATCATCACTGTCATCAAATCTTGTAACTTCACCCGAATTGTTATTTCTTATTTCCACAAAAGAATATGTAGTAATACAGCTATCTTCAGTGCCAAAATTAGATTCAATACATAAGGCGGTAGCTTTAATAATCGTGTAAATAGATTCAACACTATCAGCTACTATATTATATCCTTTTTCTTCTAGAGAAGATTCGAGCGTCTCAACCTCCTCCTCATCAAGCCGAATATCTTTGCTGTATAGAGGCATGCTTTGATCTTCACTTACGATACCAATAGAACAGTCAGCAAATGCCGTAATTGAGTTTAAAAGAATAATTCCTAATAACCATTTTTTCATATGTATTTCCTTTTATTCAAACCTAATGGTTTTCTAAAATAGTTAATATTAAAATTGTTTGTCTTTTTATTCATTGATCGAGAAGACACACTTTTTCGATCAAAATTTATTTTTTACATATTAAGTCTGAGCCTTTTCGCCCAGACTTAGTCTATTTTACAAGAGATTATTTTTCATTTAATAAAATGATAGTTTTTTTTAATTTCTCGTTGCCTTGTTGTAAATTCTGGTTGGCTTGTTGCATATTTTCTGAGATTTCATCACTGCTATTTTCAATTGCACAAAGACTGATGCTCAATTTAATATCACTACTAACTTTATCACTTTGTACTTCTGTAAGTTCAAGAGAATCATTTGAGTAAACTTTTACAGAGTCCATAATTGATTTTTGAAGCAGCCAATCATTATCAGATTGTATACCTCCATCAACAGATCCGTAGTTCTTCAAATTGAAATTACATTTAGCAACGGACCAGTCTGCATCAATTCTAAAGTTTTCATCCTCAATAGAGCATCCTGCTGTGTACATTACTGATGCATTCTGGGAGTTCTCTAAAATCATACAACTATGGCTATTTTTCATAACGCGAACAAAAATTGAGACAGTTTCATTTGGAGTGAATTGATAAAATTCTACATTCGCAAATGATGACATTGAACCCAATAGTGCTAATCCTAATAATAATTTTTTCATAACATTCTCCGTTCATTAAAGTAATGGTTTCTTAAAACCGTTTATATAAAAATTCTTTGCCTTTTCATTCATTTATCTAAAATTTATATTTTATGTTACAAATTCCAATTTTATATTTTAAGTCCTATTCTTTACGAGCAAAGACTAAATATTTATCTTGAGGCGCTTATTCACAAACAGAGTAAGATAATCGTGCTACATCCAGGTCCAAAGTTCCTCTTTCAACTGAATTAACCTTGCCTTTAATATGTAACTCGATTTTACAATTTTGCCCCTCGCTATTTGTAAAAGTGACACCAGCGTCTGTTTTCCCTCTATAGTAATCAGTATATTCAGGATAACCACTTAAGTAATAGTCAAGATTTTCCCACCATGTACCTACTTTAGCTTGATTATGAAGTGTTACTTCATCTATCGATTTTACTGTCATGTCCAGCTTACCAATGAGGTATTCTCTAGCGACTCTAATCTTAGAAACTTCAAGTTGCTGAAAAAACAAACTTTTTGAAGAGTCGCACAATGCCGACATTGATAAAAGTAATGTAAAAACTGGTAATATCATTTTCATTTTATTCTCCCTTTTTTTGAGTAATGGTTTTCTAAAACCGCTTCTATTTTAATTCTTTGTCTTTTTATTTTTCGCTCGAAAAAGATCTCCTTCTCGACCTAATATAATTTCTTTTTCTTTTTTTATCTTGGTCAAAAAAGCTGTCTTTCTCGACCAAATTATATTTTTGTAATTCCTTTCTGAGAGTTGACGTGCGCGCTCCCAGTAAAAAACTAGTAGTTCCCGTAGACGCTAGAAACAATTAGCTCTACCTTTGCTTCTTGAGAGAATGCTGTAGCTCCACTACCTAATCTTGTTTTACCACACTCCTTAAGTCTGATTTTAGATACTTCTCCTTGCTGTTTTAAAGCTTCAATTGACTCAAAGAGATCTATGTTAGCTAATGCGCAATTTTTTACTGAAGTACCTGTAACTGTTTTGTACATAACTATTGTAGTAGCAAAGGATGATACTGATCCAATTAGTAAAAGTACGAGAATAATTGTTTTCATAAATATACTCCTGTAAGTTAGTACTGATTTAAACGTTTATTAGTAGTAATATGCTCTCATTCTGCCAGCTTTTATAAACAAGTGGCATAAATCCGTGAAAACAAGTAATGATTATATGTAAATAGAATTGACGATTTTTGTATGCGACTCAATTTGGGCCCTTTAAATTTTTTTCTCCCGCTAAATTTCAAATAACTAGAGGAATATAACAAGTACTCTTAATAGACTTATTAAAGTTAAAGGCGCTCCTACCAAATGAATGATTTTTTTAGAAATTTAAGGAAGAGCTAGACTTTTAATATCTACTCAACAAACTAGGTTTGATTGACAAGATCAATTCTTTGTTTTTCAAGTCTTTGATTTGTAACCTAAGCTTTATATTCTAATCTAGTGGTTAAGTTCCACACATGCTTGATTGGCTATTGGAGAAACATATGCATCAAAAAGACCTTTTGTAATTGCTTCACATAAAGTCATATTATTATTTCTTGTCATACAGTAAGAGAATATTGAATTGTAGGCTCGTTCTTCATATTTCTTATAAAACTCAAAATCGAAAGCAAATCTCCATCGCCCTGTGCCTGTATTTACTTTCCTCAATATAGGCTTGCCTGTAGACGCTTCATCATAACTAAAATTATCATTTTTTATAACTTTATGTTCAGCAATGAGAGCCCTCTTTTCCTCTCTAGAACTCACATTTGTGGGATTTGAAGGTCCGTAAAGCTTTAAGGTATTATCATTTAAAACAATATGTGAAACATTAATATCAAAATGTTTTAAAATGTTAGTGTTTATACTATCTATCTCATGATTTGGGGCAAACAAGGTAGTTACACAAACATGAGTTGTATCTGCAGCTCCAAAACATGAAAATGAAATTGCAAAAAAGATTCCAAAAGATAGTTTTTTCATTTTTGATTTCCCCTATCCCTCTGTTTCATGTGTATTCTCCTTGTTTCAAAGTAATGATTAAGATTTAGAGTCTTAATTAATTATCTCAACTTTTATGATCAGATTCTTTCGTTGTAGAGCAATTTACATAGACTGTTAGAAAGCTGACACCTAGGGAAAGATCGAATTAATTCAAAAATATCGGCACCATAGCTTGGAAGAAGGGCCCGTTTTGC
>CAYFHZ010000329.1:0-4404 GCA_964342535.1 uncultured Bacteriovoracaceae bacterium
ATTAAGTGGTTTTTTTATGCTGAAACTGGTGTCGGTGATCTGAAAATCGACAAGTAATGGAGAAAAGTCCACTTTTAGCTTTAAATTTATAAATCAAATTAGTGATAATTTTAACGAAACACTAACGAAGGACTCTCCCCCCATAATCTACTTCAATTTGTGTGATCAAAAAACAATTACTTTGGATACACTTGCAGAGATTATTAATCATGTAAAAATGACTTCTTATAATCCAATCCTCATTGTTTTTAACACCCTTTCAAAATCAGAGGCACTTAAAAAGGTTTATGGTTATAATAATATCTTTTGTATTCAATTAAAGATAAATTATAAAATTGTTAACCTCTTTCTAAAAAGCTACATAGAAAATAAAAATGAAACTCTTAAGTCTACTTACTATACTTTTAAGTGCTCTGATCCCAATAGAATTATTGAAATTCCTCATGATATTAAGGTCGTAAGTCTCAATGAACACCAAGGTAGATTCCCCAATCATTGAGAGTACAGTGAATAGTACCTGCTGGACCACAGGCTGGTGGATTATCTTCATGAATAGGTTGCAAAACCCCAATATCATAACGATGTCCCCATGGCTGTTTAGAAAATAAAGTACCTGGAACACTAACAGGTCCAAAGTCACAACTATTCATTTTGAGAGGTGTAAAAATATGTTCATTCATGAGAACTTCCCATGAAGTATTGGTTAGATATTCCATAATATAACCTGCAATCATATATCCTATATTGCTATACTCGAAACCTTCACGAGGTTTAAATTTGGGAGGCACACTAAGGATTTTCTGGGTCATTAGCTTTCTTGCTTCTGTCGGGGAATATATACCACTTTCAAGTGCTGTATATAACCAACCTTTCTCAAAATTTTCAGTATCACTTTGTAAACTACTCCTATGTGCAAGAAGTAAATCAAAGGTTACTTTTTTTAGTTCATCATGAATTTGAATATAAGGTAGTAAATCTTCGAGTGAGGAATCCCAACCAAAGTATCCCATTTCAATAAGCTTTGCTGTAAGTGTCGCAGTCATAGACTTTCCACACGATCCAAGATGGTGCTTATCCGTTGTAGCGGTTTTCATTAAATTTTCAACTTTTCGAACACCAATAGTAGTAATCTCAACCATCTGTCCATTTATTAAATATGTTCCGCTAAGAGAAGGTAGTAAAAATTGATCTTTAATTTCTGAAAGATTACTTTCTCATTCTTCAGATGATGCAAAAGCAATAGTATTTAGAGATAAAATAAAAAAGATATTTAATATTTTAAAATACATAGACTTCATCCCTTAGCAATATCACAAGCATAAATTCCTACTAAAGACATCTGGCTTAATTGAAAAATTTTCGTATTAATCTTGTAGAATGCAAATGTTCTGAAGAGTAATTCTAATAACTCTCATTATATTGACGTAGGTTCAAGTGGAGACGCTACCGCCATTTATAAACAAAGTTAGTTAATAAATATTTAAAAACCTGAGTTTATTTCAGGCTTTTTTGTTTTTGGCCCAAAAAAATTCAAGAGTTCGTACTTAATCAAAAATAAAATAAACTAAGATATCAAATTAAATGTTAACTTTCTAAGTTTTCCATTAATATCTCCACTTATTAGAAAGTTTTACAAGGCTCAACATCACAGGTACTTCAATAAGAACGCCTACAACAGTAGCAAGAGCTGCTCCTGAGTTTAACCCAAATAAAGCAATCGCAACCGCAACAGCAAGCTCAAAAAAATTACTCGCACCAATCATCGAACCTGGGCTTAATACACAATGAGGTAATTCCATTTTTTTACCTATTCCCCATGCAACAAAAAAAATAAAGTACGTTTGAATAGTTAATGGAATTGCAATTAAAACGATATGAAGAGGCTTATTCGTAATTTTCTCTCCCTGAAATGCAAATAGTAGGACTAGAGTTGTTAAGAGAGCTACAATCGATACAGGTTTAAGTTTCGCCATAAAAACATCTTTAAACCACTTTTCTCCTTGTGATTTAATCAACACTCTATTGGCAATGTATCCAGCCACTAATGGAATAACGACAAAAATTACGACAGACGAGAGAAGTGAATCAAAAGGAATTGATACATTTGTGACTCCTAGAAGAAATTTAACAATAGGAATAAAGGCAACAAGAAGAACTAAATCGTTTATAGCAACTTGTACCAAAGTATACTCAGGATCTCCTTTTGTTAAATATGACCAGACAAAAACCATCGCAGTACAAGGAGCGGCTCCTAAAAGGATTGCACCAGCGATATACTCTTGTGCTAATTTAGGAGTTAAATATGCTGAATAAAGTTTATCAAAGAAGAACCATGCGAAAAAAGCCATTGTGAATGGTTTTATTAGCCAATTGATAGCGAAAGTTAATGCAAGTCCTTTGGGGTTTTTACCAACATTTTTAATGGAGCTAAAATCAATTTGTACCATCATGGGAAAAATCATTAGCCAGACAAGAACGGCCACAGGTATGTTCACAGTGGCAATATTCATTTCACTCAAAACTAAAATAGAGTTTCCTAATACTTTTCCAATAACTATTCCACTAATTATACAAAGGGCCACCCAAACACTTAGATAACGCTCAAAAAATCCCATTTTTTCAGATTCAGTACTCATTTCTTACCTTTCATATAACTTTCAATATTTGATACGACTTCTTTTATTTCATCTCGAACTCTTCTATATACTGACAAAACTTCTTCTTCATCGGTCATTTCTTTTGTTAGCCTCGGTGGATCGTCAAAACCCACATGAATTATTTTTCCTCCCGGAAAGAAGGGACAATTCTCATGAGCGTCTGAGCAAACAGTGAAAACAAAATCCATCGTTAAATCTGGAAGCTCTGAGGTAACGTTTGAAACATGACCACTAATATCGACACCGGTTTCACTCATAACTTTCACAGCATTAGGGTTCAGACCATGTTTCTTTGTTCCTGCAGAGTAAAAATTAAACTCATTTCCTTTTAGGGCCTTACCCCAGCCTTCTGCCATTTGAGAACGACAAGAATTGCCCGTACACAAAAATAAAACATTCTTTTTCATTCAATATCCCTTTTGGCCATGAAGAAATCTAAAATAGGACATTCACTTATTGTTAGACTTGTATCCTCGCAACAGTTTGCAAGGCCCTCCAGAGACTTCTTCATATTTTTTAAATCTTTAATTTTTTGATTAATTTCTGCAATTTTATCTTCGGTCTTTGAAAGAACATCAGTGCATTTTGCCTGACTTTTGATTCTCAAATTCAAAAGATCTCGTGCTTCTTTTAGCGTAAAACCTAGCTCTTGTGATCTTTTAATGAATTGAACTTTAGCAATATAATCTTCTGGGTAATACCTAAAAGTCCCCTGTTTCTTAGGTTGTTTTAAAATACCTTTTCTCTCGTAAAATCGAATGGTCTCAACATTTACATCAGATGCTTTGGCCAATTTCCCAATAGTTAATGCTTCTTTCATACTCATAATATACACCCCGTACCATAGTACGGAGTCAAGAAAATTTAGTCAAAATTCCATATCAATTGAAGAAAGATTATTTTAACCTTTTGCGGATGCCATTTTTTCCATTCCTGAGGCTTTAAAACCATCATAGTATCAATAACTTGAAATGGATGACACTCTTCACGGCCTTGTGGAGTAGATGGCCCACCATTTATAGATTAAAATAGTTAATAAATATTTAAAGGCCTGAATTTATCTCAAGATTTTTTGTTAAAACTTAGTTCGTGTGATTGACACTATTAAGTGTAAAAATTTTCTTATAAATCAGAAAACTTCGTTCCAACTCTACCATCAATACTTAATGAGTGTCCAGTAATATAGGCTGAGTGATCTAAGCATAACCATAAAACAGCATTGGCCATTTCTTCTGGTTTACCAAGTCTTTCCATTGCTGATGCAAAAGTTAATCTATCTTTAAACCAACGACACCATGCTTTGCTGCTGTATAAACAGAAGGATTATACCCCCCAATGAATCCAGATGTCGACGCAGTATTAACAATGGCACCATAACCAGATTTAATCATTTCGGGGATTTCGTATTTAAGACAATAAAAAACAGAGTTTAAATCGACATCATCAAACATTGTTAAATGAGGATGAAGACCAGCATTGCTTACAAGAATATTGAATAGTTCCCCATGTTTTTTTGATCTCAACAGCAGCTTTATTTTTTAGTTCACTCACACAAGCCTCTGTTTGTAACACATATTGTTACATATATAAATTTAACATCTCATGAGATTAAAAAAAAATAGACTCTTTTTTTTAGATCCCTTAAGGAACCTTACTAATTATATGACTGAGTTTGGTGGGGTAAATTTTTTAATATCAAACAACTCTAAGGTATCAACTGCTTTAAGTTGTCATAAAGACTTATACG
>CAYFHZ010000330.1:0-4404 GCA_964342535.1 uncultured Bacteriovoracaceae bacterium
TTGAGGAAAGTTATGCTCTCGCCTTAGCTAAGTTTAAGCAAGGTGATTATGAAGAAGCGAAACTGGAAATCGATAAAGTGCTCGCGGTTTATCCAAACTATAAAGACAGTAAGTCCTTAGCTGCATTAATTCAGGAAGGTTTGAATGAATTAACAAGACTTAGAGAAAAAGAAAAAGAAGAAAAAGAAAGGAAAGAGAGACAATTAAAAATTGCTCAAATTCTAGAAAAGGCCAAGGACGCAGTCAAGAATAGACAGGTGAAATTGGCACAAAGTTTATTTAACTCTATTCTTGAATTAGACCCTGAGAATAGTGAAGTTCCACCTTTAAAGTTAGAAATTGAAGCTTATGTCGCCCAGGAAGAAGCAAAAAAACAAGAAGAGCTTCGAGCAAAAACAATTAGAATGAATAAAGTCGAAAAGTTAAAACCTGGAAAGACATTATATCTAAATCAGAAGTGGTATAAGGCGATTGATGCTTTAGAAAAATTTGTTGTTATTTCGGACATGGATGAAGATCTTCTTAAAGAAGGCAATGAAATGCTCAAGGAGTCTAAGAAAAAACTTCTTGAAGTTGTTACTCCCTTGTTATCTAAAGCACGTTCATATAAAGAGGGTGAAGATTTAAAACAGTCTTATGAAACTTATGGTGAAGTTTTAGAGTTTGATCCAGTGAATGAGGAAGCTTTGACTGAAAGAAATAATATCTTTGAGTTGTTACGAAATAGATCAAGAAGAGTTTATAGAGAAGCACTGGTTGCTGAATCATTAAGTTTATTTAGTAAAGCAAAAGAAAAATTTCAGGAGGTACAGCAAATATCTCCAATTAATAGTGAGTACTATTCAAAAGCAACTAATAAATTAAAAAACTACGTGGAGTAATTGTGAATATAGAAAATTTTTCAGTAGAGACACATCAAGGTCCTTTTCTAAATGTTAATGAAGATGATTATCATTTCGATTTTGACAATGATTTATATATGATCTTTGATGGCTTTGGAGGTGCTGGAATTGGTGATAAGGCCGTCGATATTTTAAAGCAAAATATGATTAGTTTCTATAAAAATTTTGTATCAGATAGAAATGCAACACTTCCTTTTTTTTACAGTGCTAAGTATTTACTTGAGGGCAATGCACTTATTAATGCAGCTCTGAATTCTCATGAGCAACTTTACTTGGAAAATATAAAAAAACCAATATCAGAGAGGGCAGGTGCCTCAGGACTACTTGTAGTTCAAGCCGAAAGTGTTCTAACTTTTTTGTCAACAGGAAACTGCCGTGCTTATCTTCACCGTAAAGGAAGAATTTTTGAACTCTTCAAAGATGATAGTTTTCAATTTCTTTCTCATGATCACTTTAATTCTCATTTGAAGAATATTCCATTATCAGGATTTGGGTTATTTAAAGATTTTCATTATCAAATAAAAGAAGTTCGTATCTCAGCCGGAGATAAGTTTTTATTAGTGACTGATGGCATATATGGACGTATTGAAGAAAAAGAAGTTGAAGCGACTCTATTAAGACCAACTATCAATATTAAATCAAAGATAACCGAGCTTTTTACTTTAGCAAATCGAAGAGGAAATTTAGATAATCAAACTTGTATGATTTTGGAATTTTAATCTCCGACTAAAGCATTCAAGGATATCTAAATACCTAGAAATTAGACATTTTGCTCTTTGTTATTTAAAGTTATATTGGTGTATATTTTTAGACAAGGATGTTAGAGAATGAAACATAAGGTTGTAATAGCTGATGATAGTACATCAATTCAGAAATTCGCCAAAATTACATTAGCAAGTGAAGGTTTTGATGTTGTATCGTGCTTAAAAGCTGATGAGCTTATGAGTGCAATTCAACAATATAATCCTGCAGTTGTTCTTCTCGACTTTAATCTATCAGATTCAAAGACCGGATATGATCTCGCTAGAGAGATTAAGTCTATTAGTAATGCTAAAGTCATTCTTCTTTATGGAACTTTTGATACAATAGATGACTCATTATTTGCAGATGCTGGTGTTAATGCTCACCTTGTAAAACCATTTGATGAAAATAAATTACTTAATCTTTGCCGCCAACAAATTTCGGACTCAGAGCTTGATGGAGATTTAGAAAATATCCCTGATGAAATTCTTACAGAAAAAGCAAATGAAGCCCCTGCTGAAGACACTGCATCTGATAATATTTCTATTGATGAAGAGTGGGTTGTGAATCAACCAGAAGTCCAAGAAAGTGAAATTGAAGAGGTTACTGTTTCAAAAGAAGAGCTAAATTCTCTAGAAGCGGGTATGGAGGATTGGGGAATAGATGTTCCAAATATTATAGGTCAATCTGCGAAATCTATTGAACTTCCACCTGTCATTGGTGAAGTTTCATCAGCTCCAGTCAAAATGTCATTAAATACTGTTGCTCAAGAATCAGTAGCACAAGAGATAATTGAAACAGTTGATACGAGTTCTGAAAATATCAGTGATATGCCCGCAGTTATAGATGAAGCTATTGAGGATGTTGGAATTAGTTTTGAAGAGATTGAAGAACCAGTTGAAGTATCGGAAGAAGTTGAAGTACCGGAAGAAGTTGAAAATTCAGCAGATATAGGTGAAAGTACTGATGTTTTCAATTTAAATGATGTTCAACTGGCTCAAGAAGAAGATGCAAAAGTACCTGAAGATAGCGACCTAGAGTACCCTGATGTTGATCAAGTTAAAAAAGAAATTGAATTAGAGCTTGGAGATACTTTTGATTCAGAGCTTGAACTTTCAAGTGACTTTGAAGTTAACGAAGATGAAGTAACTGATGGTATAGGACTAGATGATACTTTAGGAACAAATACGGATGAAGAAGTCGAAATTCTAAAACAACAAATTGCTGATGAAACTGGTGATAATGTTTCATGGGAAACAGATGAAGTTATCACTAAGGAAAAGCCAAGTATGGAAGACTCTTTAGCAAAAGCTAGAGAGTTTTTTAATGATGATAATAAACCAAGTGCTTTTGAGGATGAGGAAGACTCAAAAGAGGGTATTTCCATGCCAAGCCAAGCAGAAATTCAAAACCAAATTGAAAGAATGCTTGTTCCAATGGTAGAAAAAATGGTTAATGAGAAAATTGATCGCATCATTGAAAAGGTCTCATGGGAAATCATTCCAGATCTTGCAGAGAATTTAATAAAAAAAGAACTACAAAAAGTGACAAAAGAAGTTTTAGAAGGTGAGTGAGCCGGTATAGGCAGGAACGATAAGTCCATCTGACTCGACTAGAGCTTCTCCAAATTTTCCAAGTCCAATAAACTTACCAGTAATTTTTTTTTCTTTATCTGTAATAATAATATCTTTATTTAAGTGAATACACATGGCTTCCCAGTGTTTAACTGTGTCAGTTGAAGAAAGGCGATTGGCCAATAAATATGAATAAATTCTTTTTGCTTCTTCTTTTTTTGAAACTTCAAACTCTTTAAAAAGAGATCCGTATTTTGAATCTTTATCCTTAGGAAGGGTGTAGTTAATTCCAACTCCAACTGCGTAGTAATGTGGGGATAAACTTTGAGTAAGAATACCAGCGACTTTTTTGTGTTGAAAGTAAATATCATTTGGCCATTTGAGCTCTAATTTCAGATGATATTCTTCAAAAAAATAATTTCTAATTAATACACCAAGTTCTAAAGAAGTAAGGCTTGGAATTTGGTTCTCATAGTATTTAAAAGAAAAACATAAGGTATCCTTAAAAGAATCCCACTTTCTGTCATACTGGCCTCTTCCTGCGAGCTGTTCATCACAAGTAACAAGAACTTCACTATCGAAATGATCTTTATATTTAAGGATTTCATCTTGAGTAGAATTTATTTTTTCAAAATGCTGATGTTGCAATATCAATTTCCTGTTAAAAACGTTATGCTATGGCCATAGTACTGTTTTAAAAAAAGGTGTCAAATATGAGTCTTATCAAAAGAGATTACCCAAGAGAAATTTCATTTACTTCATCAATTAATCCCTATGCAGAAGCCTCTGTAATTGCTTGCTTTGGAAATACTAAAGTTCATATTACAGTAACGGTTGAAGAGTCTGTACCTGGTTGGATGAAAGGTAGTGGTAAAGGTTGGGTTACTGCAGAATACGCAATGCTTCCAAGAGCAACACATAGTAGAGTAAGACGAGAAAGAAAAGGGCCAAGTGGTAGGACTCAAGAAATTCAAAGACTTATCGGAAGAGCACTTAGGGCTGTTGTTGATATGCAAAAGCTTGGAGAGAGACAAATTATAGTTGATTGTGACGTTTTAGTGGCCGATGGTGGAACGAGGACAACATCTATTTCCGGAGCATATATTGCACTAGAACTTGCTGTTAAAAAATTAATGAGTGAAGGACTTATTAAAGAAAACCCATTAAAAGAAAGACTTGCTGCTCTT
>CAYFHZ010000331.1:0-4401 GCA_964342535.1 uncultured Bacteriovoracaceae bacterium
ATACAAGAAGGTAATGACGAGATGAATAGCAAATAAGATAGCGAGTGCAATGGCAAGGTAGATAACAATAAAAAGACCTAGTGGTACACCGTAGGCAGCAGTCAGTGCCATACTGAATAAATACATCCCAATGCTAAGTTTAAAAGGTATTTAGATTGTCTTAAAATACTTGGACTTATAAAGACTTATACATTTATTTAATAAATCGTTCATTTTATAAGCTCAAGATAATTAAGTTAATTCAATAGGATCTTCTAATAAATTTGTAACATCATCCATTTTTTTAAGATATGAAATGAGACTCATTTCAAGGCTATCAATTCCTTCTTTTGACTCAGCAGACACAAAAAAGATTTGTTTGACATGTTTGTAGTCTTTCATAAGCTTGGGCTTTATTTTATTAAGTGCGGCTCTTTCTTTTTGGCGTTTTAACTTATCCATTTTATTAAAGATGAGAAAGATTTCTATAATCCTAGGATTGATATAAGCATAAAACCCCTGATCTGCTGTTTGGTCAGGATGCCTTGCATCTTGGAGATTCAGTAATAAGGTTCTTCCATTGAGGTTTGAAAAGAAAGCGTCCATAAGATACTTCCAATTTTTTCCCATACTTTTATTAACCTGAGCAAATCCATAACCAGGAAGGTCATATAAAAAATATTTTTTTCCTTCGACTTCATCTTTTTCAAGTTCGAATGTGAAAATATTTATTTTCTGGGTTCGACCAGGAGTTTTAGATGTCTTGGCGGTTTTATTACCAAATAATGTATTTATAATTGAGGATTTACCAACATTTGATCTACCAACAACAGCAAGCCCGATTGCTTCAGGATGATTGGCCCACCAGTTTTCAATTTGTTCTACTTCGTCATATGCCCTAATAAATTTAGCAGAGCCCTTTTTTATTTTTAAAGTCATGGTTTAAAGCTTTAACTGGTTTCCTTGCTTGTGGCAATGTTTTTTTCGCTAACCTGTCAAAAATACGTGGTTTCTTATGGCATCGTTCTTGTTACTAGAACGTGAAAACAGGAGGAAATTATGTATAAAGAGATGAGTTTAATGTCAGATTATTTTGATTCAAGAGGCTTACAAGAAGAAGACTTAATAAGAATTGTTCCTAGTTATGGAAAAAAAAGAAAAATTAAAATCAAAAGAAAAGTGATCGATTTTTACTCTACAGATCTTGAGTATAAGCACTCATCCCTTGCTGGGTCAGTACTTCTACCGTCCCAAAAGAATGAAAGCTTTCATATTCAAATAAAACAGGAAGAAGTAAGAGGTCGAAATAATACTCCGAAAAAAAGGTATTTTATCATCGTACTAAAAGGGTGTCCTATAAAGTTAAATGGTAATTATATTTTTTCAGCTTACCTAGAAAGAAAAGATATTGTTGAAATTGGATTTAATCAGCTTCACTTTGAATCCTCAGATATTGAACTAACATCTGATGAGCGTAAACATAAAATTTTAACTCAAAATCATCTAACAAGGTCCTCTCTTTCAATTTTAATAGAAGGAGAGACAGGAACTGGTAAAACCAGTCTTGCCCGGGAAATACATCAACAAAGTTTAAGAGAAGGAAAATTTGTTCATTTAAATGTATCAAGTTTTAGTAAAAATCTTCTGGAGTCTGAACTGTTTGGACATATTAAAGGATCTTTCACAGGAGCATTAAATGATAAAGTTGGTGCCATTAGAGAAGCACATAAAGGAACTTTATTTTTAGATGAAATTGATTCACTTCCTATGGATATTCAAACCAAACTTCTTCTTTTCCTAGATGATAACAAAGTTAGACCCGTAGGAAGTAGTCTTGAGCATCAAGTCGATTTAAGAATTATTTTCTCTTCAGGTCAAAAGCTTCAGAACTTATTAAAGCAATCAAAAATGAGAAAAGACTTTTATTTTCGATTAAGCTCTGGAGAGTTAATACAACTTCGTCCTTTGAGAGAAACTCCAGTTGAAATCAGAAAGTTTTGTCTTGAACTTGAGACAAAACGATCAATTCAATTTTCTCCAGAGCTTATTGAATTTTATGAAACCCTCCCATGGCCTGGTAATTACCGTCAACTCAAGGGCCACTTAGAGAGGAAATACATTCATTCGAAAAGTTCATACTTACGTTTTGATCACTTAGATGAAGAACTTTTAAGTCAAGATGCTAGTCTGTTTTTAGTTGAAGATGAAGAACAGCTTAGTCTTAAAGAAATTAAAATAAAATACGCGAAACAAGTGTATTTTAAAAATCAAAATAACTATAAAATATCAGCTGAAAAACTCGGAATATCAGTAAGGTCCTTACGTAATATGATTGGCTATGAACCTATTAAGTAGAGAATATTAACTTCCTCTACTTCACCTTCAACATGATTATCCTCAAGGAAGAGGTTTATTTCTTGAATAATAACTTCTTTAACAACATCTTTACCTTCGTGCTCAATTGGAAAGTCTGAAATAATTGGTTCCATTCCAGTAAAGAAGTAGTCTTTAAGTTTATATTCATATTCTTCTAAGAAATATCTTGCAAATCGAGTACTGGTTCTGACACTAAAGTCAATCGTTATAGAGTTAATCTCTCCCAGTGACTCAACAAAAATGGGAAGTTTTACATTTCGAATATGTATTGTTTTTTGTTCATACATTCTATACTCAGGTCTATCATCATACTCCTGAACACTTGCTATTTTTCGATATGGATATTCTTTTTGATATATTTTGTTGGCCGAGAAATATACACCGAAAGAGCCTAGTATAATTGTTAGGCTTAAAATAGCCCATAAACCATAGGGAGGAGTCTCTTCACGCTTTGGTATTTTTTTTATTATTTCTCTAATTAATTCTTTTGATTTTTTAATGGCAATCTTGAAATGATCCCTTAGAGAGTGAGATAAAAGGTATATTTTAATTCTTAAAATGAGCTCAGAGGCTTTATCTTTGATGGGATATTTTTGGATATCATTTATTTTATCAAATACTGAGTTTACAAAAGTTTTCACCAGGGAGTATAAATTCTTTGAGTTCTCAACTGTTTTACTTTTAAGGTGACTCATGAATAATTGAAACTTGATAACCCCTTTAAAGTAATAGTCTTTAACTAATTTAGGAATCAACAGAGAAAGCATGATCATCAACTTATTAAGAATAAGTGTAAGAACTTTGTTAATGGCAGCTTCAAGCTTTGCAAATTTATCTAACATTCTAAGCTAACTCCTCTACAGCTTCCTTATCGGTAGTTGACTTAATTACTTTAGTTTTGCATAGGAAACTTATTCCTACACTCAAGTACAATCTTATAAACGGCGATTTATATCCGATGAGCTTAAGTGTATAGCAAAGCATGGAGGCTTATGAAAAAACTTAAGTTATTGAAAATATTTACTTTAATCGCTACGACTAGCTTCTTATATTCCTGCTCCTTACTTGATCATAGAGACTATTCAACCCAAATGGATCCATTTATGGGTTCAGACGAGCCAATGTTTATGCCAAATAGAGACTTTATGGTTGTGGCAGGGGATTCAGGTCGTGATTACAGAAGTTTTCAAGAAACAAAACAAAGAACACCAGCTTCTTATGAGCAAAAGTTAGAAGATAGGTATCAAAAAAGCTTGCAAGTTGAGTTGAATGCACATGTTAATAGATTAAGTGATGAAGAATATTGGGAATATGAAAAAATTAAAAACCTATTGGGATCTACTTCAGAGAAGATTTATTACTTAGGTCTTAATCCACTTGAGAAAAAGCAGTATTTAAGTGCTCGTGGAATACAAAGAAGTTATGGTACGTCAGTTAGAGCTGCTCAAAAGCAAGATTTGAATACTTTCAATCGAGTTGCCTTATATCCAAAAGAAGCGATACAGACTAATCCGTACCCCCAAAACGATATTGTGATGGGTATGGATATGGATACTGTTGTAGGAAACTGGGGAACCCCAGAGAGAAGAGATATTGCTGGAAATCCAAGTTTGAAAAATGAGCGTTGGGCTTTTCGCCGAGATGGCAAAATAAAATATATTTACTTTGAACAAGGCCGTGTTCAGGGATGGAGTGATGCTGAGTAAATCAGCATAAATACCGCGATAAACTGGATCATTCATGTAAAAAAGGGTACATTTTGACTCATTATAATTACTTAAAATTAGGTGAGGATTATGGAATATACTCTAGATTTCGAAAAACCAGTACAAGATTTAGAAAATCAAATAAAAGATCTTAAAGATGCGAATGATAAGTCTGATTTAGATATATCAAAAGAAATATCAAAGATAAGATCACAAACAAATCAAAAGTATGATAAAATCACCCTAGAAGGGGCAGGGGAAATTGGCGAAATCCAAGGAAATGGTAGGAAACAGTAAGGAAACCGAAAGGAAACCGCAAGAATCATAGTTTGGGGGGTTG
>CAYFHZ010000332.1:0-4395 GCA_964342535.1 uncultured Bacteriovoracaceae bacterium
TTATTAAATGTATTTATTTTTCCATAAAAAGGTATCCAATTAATATGAAAGACTTGTGAGGAATCAATTCTTCTAATTAGTGGCTTTACTTCTGTGTCATATGCACTTAATAAGTTAGTTAAGTCTGCACTATCTGAATTATTATACTGCTTATATGTTAAATCAAATGACCAATTTTCTGAAAGATAGTATGTCATGGACAACGACATTCCTGTGGTATCTTGATAGGGGGAACTATTATTATCTATGATACTAAAGTCAAAACCAAGTCCACCTGCTTTAATATGTTCTTTGTTTTGTATTACATAAACTTTTTCACCTTCATCTAACCATTTAAATTCATAGAGTGATTTTTCATCGGCCATGATGATTTTTGTATAGAGAAAGAAGATGGTAAAAATTATTTTTTTCATTTTTTTCATATTATCCAAAACTTTTTTTATAAATGAGTTATAATTTAATGGTATGATTTTTTTTACTACGTGCAAGAACGTAATATTTTTACCTAGTTAACAATGTAGGGAAGGTTAGATGTTAAGAAGACCCTTGTTATTAAAGCTGTTTGCTCTTTTTTTATTTATTGACCCAATTCTTCGGGTATTATTCATTAGTATGGAACGAGAGTTTCCTGTATTAACTGTTATTCAGAAAACTTTTGAATTAGGAGCCTTTGATTTTTTTAATTTTTGGTTTTTATTTCCTATTAGTGGTTTTTTAGTTCTAAGTGTAAAAATGTATTCATATTTATTCTTTATAGGTATTCAATTTTATTCTTTATATTTCCATTTGAATTACGAGCCTTATTCCTGGCCATATTTAAGTGTGGCGCCTTCTGTTACTGCTTACTTATTATTGGCGATAAACTTATTCATTGTTATTTACTTAATGCTACCAAGGTCAAGAGAAATCTTTTTTGATAAAAATTTACGTTGGTGGGAGAGAGGTAGTAGATATACTATAAATGAACCATGCTTCATTAAGTTAGATGGTACTGATATTCATGGGAAGGTTATTGACTTATCTCATGGGGGAGCATTGCTTGATATACAACAAGAAGTTTCAGAGGGTAATTTAATTAATTTAGATTTTGAGATCACAAATTCAAAAATTAACTTAGATGCTCTTATTGTTAGAAAAGTCATTAAGGATGGAAAAGTACTTTACGGTACACAATTTACATTTTCCAATTTTTTCACCAAGCTAAAACTTAGACTCTTAATGATTAGTATTGCCAAACTATCTGATTACGAAAAGTATCGTTAAATAAAACTGACATAGTAAGTTATTTAATAGGTAATATAAGTTTATTTTGCTTAAAGCTATTAAATTGAAATTTAACAACTGGTCTACGCTCAGGAATTTCACCATAAAGAATGTCTTCGCCATCTATGACTAACATCAATCTATTTCCCCTAGAAATATTATTTGCCATTGCGACCAATTCATACTCGATGGTTCCTGTTAACTTATCTGATGTTAATACACCATGTGTTAACAACCTCCCTAAGCCTAATGAGTTTACTTCATAGAGATAACTAACCATTTGAAACTTACTAGGGGCAGATACATTTAACTTTATCTTTGAAATGCCTCTCAGTGCTAAATCTTTTTTGAATTTATCAGTTTCAAATATAAGGGAGCTACTTCCAAAAAAAATCGGTGAAAATGTATATACAGGAACTTTTACATGGGCATCAATAACAGCGGATAAAAAGGGGATACCTGACGTTGCCCAACTATCTCTATTAGAGTCAAAACTCATCTCATGGCCAAGACCAACATAGGGGAGTTTAGTCATGACTGATCTTTGATTCTTAGAAGGAAAAAAATAATAATTAAGAGTTTCTTTGCTAAGTAGCTGATTTACTTTATAAACTTCTCTCTTGTTTGTATCATTTACATCTACTGTAATTGTACCGAGCTTTATAGTGCTAAAAGGTTTGTTTTGTAACCAATGCTTAAACCATTCTCTCATTCTATCAAATGTCTTATTGTACTTACTTACTAGACCTGTGAACTCTGCTGTTAAGTGACTACCTTGATTCAGCTCTAAGACCTTTGGCCCTGACAATTTGTTAAAAAATTTTATAACTTGATTGGGCTGGAATAAATTGTCACCCAAATTATTTGCAAGATATATTGGTTTTTTTACCAATTTGTTTAAATAATTTATAGGACTACGCTCAGCACTCCATTTTTTAAATTCATTTAGATTTTTATATTTTGTATATTCAAGTAAATCTTTTTGCATACGAGGGGAGATTTTACCAAATACCATTCCACTACTGGCAAGAAACCCACCCCAAAAAGATCTTAGAGTACCTTGGCCCAATAAGCTCTCTTCAAGATCAGTCCAAGTGCTCATGGCAAAAGCAGTTTTAATCCTTGGTTCATAGGCCATACCCATAAGGCTTAAACCTCCACCGTAAGATATCCCAGAGATTCCAATGTTATCTACATCAACATTTGTATTGTCTTCAAGCCAGTCAATTAGGTATCTTAAATCAAGCATATCAATAGGTCCCATGACATCAACATACCCCGATGAGCATCCCCAACCTCGAGTACTATAGCTTATTACTTGAAAACCTTCTTTTGCTAAAAGTTTAGCCTGAATTAAGTATTCGTGTTCATCTAAGATCCAGCTATTACCAAATATAATAGTTGGATGTTTAAAATCTGTATTTTTGGGAATTAGTAAATTTGCCGAAAGTTTTTCTCCGTCAAAAGTCTTAATTTCGATATTATTATGAAACTCATATTCCTCTGTATCTCTTAAGTTTATATCACCACAAAGTGAATATGCTTGGAATGAAAAAAAGAATGTAAAAACAAAGAAATGTATTGGCTTCATTATCATTTACTACCAAATAATGAAGCCTTAATCCAGAAAACTTATTTTTTAGGCCACTTCTATGTAAGACTCTAAGTCATCAAAATCATCTACAAGTTTATGACTTTGACAACCTTGCGACGCACCACCCTCTTCAAAAGCCCCTACTAACAATTTAATTTTCTCACTTAGGTGTCGACTTAAGCTGTTAATATACTTATCTTTTTCATCCTTATCCAATATTAAATTGTGACTATAATTCAAACCTGTAAAGACCATTCTAGGCTGAATTTGATTGGATAATTCTGCTAAAGTTACTGGGTCTATATTACCTCCCAGATAATATACATCATACCTTTTGTTAAGAAATACGATTGCTGCAACCATTGCTCCTAACTCATTTAAAGGACCACTTGCTGCTGCCACAATTACCTTTCGTTGGGTGTCTTTATGTGAATAATTTATAGAATACATTTTCTTATGAAGCTGACTTTTTAAAATATAAAAGAATTGTTCTACTTGCTCCTTCGTAACTTCTCTTCGACCTTTCATTTCTCTTAACTCTTCTAATACAGGAGTTACAAGATGGTGAATAAAGTCCAAAGGCTCCATTGCATGTTCTGCTTTTTCTAACTCATGAGCAAAAACATCTACTTTAAAATAGCGTAAACTTAAGAGTAAATTATTCAAGCAATCTTTTATATTAATATCAAATTTTACTTTTTTAGTTGGTACTTCATAAACAGAGTACTTTTCTAAAACGGATTTTAAGTCCTCTTCACTTAAATTCGCAATATCACTAATACTTGTTCCAAGACTGACAAGTTTATTTAAAACTTCTAGTCTTCTAATTTCTGAATCACTATAAAGTCTTCTACCATTTTTATCTCTAGATGGGGTTGTAGCTCCATATCTTTTTTCCCAAGCTCTGATAGTATGAGGGTTTATTCCGGTAATGTTTGCTACAAATTGTATACTGTATAATGATTCTGTTGTCATAACTACTCCTTACAAATCAGTTTTTTTCAGGTAAACATAGCTTAGACCTGAAAAGTTAAGATTTTATAAAGCAAAAGTAATTGTTGTGTTTTTTGTAAAAAAAAAATAAATTTTTAAATAACTACTTAATATTACAAACGTTTTATTTGTCTCGTTAATCCATTTTTTTAATATTCCAAAGGAGTATTTATGAAAGTCGCCGTATTTAGCTCAAAACCTTATGATATACAATTTTTTGAACCCTATAACTCAGATATTCTTAACTTTGATTTTTTTGAAGTAAAATTAGATAGTACGACAGCCGTAATTGCAAAAGGTTATGATGCTGTTTGTGTCTTTGTAAATGATATCATAGATAGTGATGTCATAGAAATTCTTCAACATTTGAATATTAAGACTATTGCTTTAAGATGTGCTGGATTCAATAATGTCGATCTAGAAACTGCCAAAAAATATAATATTCCTGTTTGCCGTGTACCTTATTATTCTCCTGAAAGTGTAGCAGAGCATACGCTAGGTTTAATTTTGGCTCTGAACCGTAAATATCATAAAGCTTATAACAG
>CAYFHZ010000333.1:0-4394 GCA_964342535.1 uncultured Bacteriovoracaceae bacterium
AATTTATCCACATTAAATATATACTGAGTTGCGTTTTTGTTTTCTATAAAATTATACTCAAATAAAACTCTCAGATATGCTTTCGGCGATATAAAGGGATCGCCAATTGTTTGATTTAGTTCTTTTATATAAAACTCTTTCGTAAGATTATTACCTTTTTCATTAATAATGAGTTTTAAAATTTTTGTAAGCCTAAGGAGATCCGAATAAATCGTATTTCCTACTGAGTCTCTAGATAAGTTTTTTCTTTGAAAATTATTCAAACTTTGAAGAACTGCCATTTTTTGATCAACTTCTCTAAATCTCATAGCGACACTTCTAAAAATCAAATGAACCCAAGCAGGTAATGCTTTTATATCTTCACTTAGTGCCTCACCATCTATGCATTCAACTTCTACATCAGTTATGGCCTCAACTGATGCTGATCTGGGTTTTGAATCAAAAAAACTTAGTTCTCCAAATATTTCTCCAGGGCCTAAAATGGCCAAAATAATTTTTCCACCAAGGTAATTTTTGTAAACTCTAACTTTACCTTTTTTCAAAATGAAAAGTCTGCGTGAAATTTCATTCTCTTTAATAAGTAGTGAATCTGCGCTAAATTTCAATTTTTTAAGATTTGCCATATCTTATTATTTTACTGCATGTATTTTTTCAAACAAGTATTTTTATTTCTTAATTTTTATTTATGATCTTTGACTTTGCTATCTGCATTAATCACTCTTTTTTTTATGAAAATAAATTTATTTCTTAAGTACGTTATATTTACTTTTTTCACCATCTTTCTTTTCTTTATCTCAATAGTCAGTCTTGACTTCCTTGCATGAATTTTTCTCGGTTAAGGTAATAGATCAAGTATTTTATACAAAGCAGTTCTACTAGCATGACCCATATTAATAATCTTTATCCAATTATTGACCCCATTTTTGGATGGACCCTTACTCCAGATAAAAAAATCGATCATGAATTTGGTATATCAAGTAAAGGGTTTGTTAAGTATTCACCACCTAGTGATAAAAACAAAATTTTTATAGTTATTTTGGGGGGGATCAACTAGTTAGTCCTCTAGAGAACGTAGTCGAGTTTTAAATATATTAAGAGGCATAAATAATGCAAAACAAATGGAGGACAATTCTGAATATAAAGATCTTGAAAAATACATTCGTGATTATAAGAGTCTTATATCTGTAAGTGACTCGCTTAATTACTCAACAGACCTGTCAAGTGTACTTATAAAAGAGGAAAATGTATTCCAGGATGACTGCCGAGAATTACAGCACTTGGCTTCATCTGAAACCTTGTATCCCTTCAGTTTCAAAGAGAGTTTTAGTTTCTAGGATCAGTTCATCAAAGGAAAATGATAATCCAGATAGACAACTCTTGATGCTTAGACCAAAAAAATTTTTTAGTGATCATGGGCTTTTCTTGGTTTTTCTATATGAGTTGTATTATATAAATCTAACTGGTTAGACCTAGGTCTTTCAAAAAAATCGTATTCTTTTTCGACACCTTCAAAAATACATGAAAAGACTTCAATGGATCTGTCGCATAATCAGATTATCCCATAAGATTTATGTAATTAAATATTAACCAAGTTCCAAGCTCATGTGATGATTTACACTACAGTTTTGGGACAATATCAAGAAATATGAAACTGACTGTCATAAAGGAAAAAACAAAATGAAAATTTTTAACATCACTACGCTTTTACTTATTATGTCTTCATACAATCTTTATGCTAAAAACTTTGACCACAAAGAATTTGGATTAAAAGTAAAGGCATGCTTTTCTTCAGCTGTAGACAGGGACATCTTTTATACTGCGAAAAATCGTGATGACTTTCAATTTAAAGCCGTTTTCAATTGTGAGGGGAAGGCTGCTCAAGATCTTTACGAAATGCTTCCTGTTGTAGATACTGTTGTAAAATTAAATGATTATTATACTAATAATAAACACACTTTTACTTTTGGAAAAAATGAAGTTACCAGTTCTACTCGTGATGGTCAATTTTTCTCATTGCGTGGACTATCATTTGTAACAGATGGATCAAGGTGCTCTTTAGAGAGAGGCGTTTATGAATGTTCCCTTGAGTTCAAAATGACTTTAAATGAAGATCTAAGTTCAGAAATTAGAGATGATGCTAGAGAAGAGTAATTCCTCCCTAGCATCTGCGCTTAAGTATTTTATATTTAGACCAACTAACTATAAATAGTGATTTAAAAAATGGAGCTATCTTGCTGGTCAATTTAGCTCCAACAATAAATAACCCAGAAATATTTATTTCGCTAACTTATGTTTCTAACAAGCTCTAAACTTTTCAGAAAATGATAACAAGCAACTTGATTACAGGGAAATGGCTTGAATGTACCTAGAATTAGGTTGTTCTCTCCATCTCAGAATAGAGTAGTTGTGGTCAAAATATTGCCGAAGCAAACTATTTAAAAAAAGAGAAGGGAGTAGGTCATCGGTTTTTTTAGATTTCAACTGTGTTTCAAAGCAACTAAGTCAAGTTATTAATACTTTCAATTAATTTAGTTTGTTAATAAATTACCGAAAAGGTTTTGTGTTGAAATATTTTTTAATCTCTACTTTTTTAATTCTACATAATGGTTGGGGTCAATCTGAGCTTGGTCAAAGGGCTGCTGAGTCTGCAAATGACGTATCAAAAACTGTTGAAGAATTAACGTCTCCTCCAGAAGCTTCATATTGCTCAACCGGAGAAGATGAATACAGAACTTACAAGAAAAAATTAAAAAAACGAAATTATGGGGGATATGGAGCTAAGAGAAAGCGTATTAGCTTTTGTGATGATCCTTATGGGGCAATCTGTGGTGATCAATATAGTAAAGCAAGAAGTGACCAAAAGTTAATAAGTGAAATAAGAACTATTATACAAGCAGATATTTTTGCTGATGCACTTAAAGCTGTGAAGAAGGATATTAAGGGTATGGATCAAAGCGAACTCCAAAAGTTGATTACAAAGTTGCTTTCAGATCAACGTGTTTTCAGCTTAATAGCTTCTAGGACGAATCAGTTTATTGCTAGTGTTACTGAGAAAGGAGATATTGAATCTAATTATGCTGAAGTTGTATCACTGATGAAGAAAGGACTCGATCAAAGTGGAGCTGACTCTTCTACTCAATATGGTTTATTAAATCAAATAGGCCAAGTTAAAATAATTAGCCCCAACAAGCTTTTAGAACATATTAAAAAATCAAAGAGTAATTGGAACTCAGTCTACAAACTCTATATAAAAGGCTGTGGAGCCGATGGTTTAAGACCGAGTGCTTTTTATATTAGTGAAGGCAGGTACGTTGTCCTTTGCCCTGGTTTCTTACTGGTGACTAGAGGAACTGGTTTAACACTAAAGAAAAGCATAGATTCTCTTGTTCATGTACTTTCTCACGAAATAGCACACGATTTTTCATCAAAAAGACCAGGGAAATCTTCAATGTATGACCGCTATAGGTATTGTATAAAAAAGTATTACCTTGAAGGAAGTCAGGGAGATTCTTATCTATCAGATCGCTTAAACGAAATCACTGCAGATTTTTGGGCAGTTCAAACAGTAGCGAACTATCTAGAAAAAATGTCAAAAGAACCTTACTCTAGTGATAGTCTAAAGTATTACACACTACAAGATGCATTTGGCTTTTTATGTGGGTCTCGAGACAGTGGAGAGCATCCGTCTGATAGATTTCGAATAGAAAAACTACTTAGAAGGGACCCAAGAATTCACGAGGCGATGGGTTGTAAAGTAGATACTGGAAAAAAAGAATTTGGTTGTAATCTTGCTGGCCCAGTTAAGCTTAACTAGTGGGTGTAAAGAGCATTAGAAATAGCAAGACTCAAAATTAAAATCAAAAAGATTCTTGATGGAACTTTTATTTATAGGGGTAGACTATGAGCCTATTTCAAACAAATGCTGAACAAAAAGTACAACTCTATCAAATTGCCTCGCAAATGAAGCAAGATGGCCTATCAGATATTTTTATCTCTAACGCTGTTGAAATCGGGCTTTATTATGAAGGTGTCTATGAACTGTTCGAGCTATGGTCCAATGAAAGTGACCCTAAAGAAAAAAGCAATATCATCGCCGATATTCAAGATGAGATTGATGAATATAAAGAACAACCAAAAGAACCTGTTCAAAAGCCTTATATTAAATATTCTGACTTAGATTTAATCGCCAAAGATGTTCAAGGCTTTAAGGCCCACCTTAAAACACTTGTTGATAGCTGGGGCGGCATTTCTCAACTATCAAGAGTAACTGAAATTCCTCAACCCTCACTCAGTCGTTTTTTTAATAACGCTTCAATGCCTAGAAGAACAACACTTTACAAAATTGACAGTGTAAGAAAGCAGCATCACCTAATAGCTTAAACCTATCTGGACGT
>CAYFHZ010000334.1:0-4386 GCA_964342535.1 uncultured Bacteriovoracaceae bacterium
CTTTATGAATATTTAAATAAAAATTTATCTTGTCCGAATGCTTGTGGATATATGAGACATCCAGCTCCACTTATGAATATTATTAATGGTGGTGAGCACGCATCAAATAATCTTGATATTCAAGAGTTTATGATTGTTCCTCATCTAAAAGGTAAACCTTTTTCTGAAAACCTAAGAGCTGGTGTTGAAGTATTTCATAATCTAAAAAAAGTTTTAGAAGCAAAAGGTCATTCAACAAATGTTGGTGATGAAGGTGGATTTGCTCCAAATCTTCAATCAAACGAAGAAGCCTTTTCTTCAATCAAAGAAGCGGTTGAAAAAGCGGGATATAAATTTGGAGAAGAAATTTCAATTTCTTTAGATTGTGCTGCATCTGAGTTTTATAATAAAGAAACAAAAAAATATACGATGAATGGTAAAGACTATTCAACTGATGAACTTATTACTTATTATGACAGTCTTGTTGATACACTTCCAATATATTCAATTGAAGATGGACTTGATGAAAGCGATCATGCAGGTTGGACTGAAATGACTAAGAGAATGGGTGATAAATGTGTTCTTGTTGGAGATGATCTTTTTGTAACCAATGCAAAAATTTTTGGAGAGGGAATCAAAAACGGTGAGGCAAATTCTATTCTTGTTAAAATTAATCAGATTGGAACCATTTCTGAAACATTTGATACTCTTCAATTGGCATATGATTCAAATTACAAAACAATAATTTCTCATAGATCAGGTGAAACTGCGGATCACTTTATTGCTGACCTTGCTATTGCTTCTGGTTCGGGACATATTAAGACTGGTTCTGCAAGCCGTTCTGACAGAATTGAGAAATATAATCAACTACTAAGAATAGAGGAAAAAATGGGTTCGAATGCTCGTTTTGACCTTATTAAATAGTTGAGATTAGGTTAATCTTTAAAAATTTCTTGCTAAAGATCAAATTCAGGTCATAAAATAGTAGAGTGGGTTCATAAGAATCCACTCAACCTCAAACAATCCATGATGGAAAAGAGGTGTTTATGGCCAAGTTATTTGTCGCTTTTAACTTCTCAGTAGATGGCCTTTTATCTCGCAAGATAACAGGTTTTCGTAAACGCTTTGACCCCAAATTTAATCATTACAGTTTTCCCCATATGGCCATGCTTGCGCCATTTGAAGTTGCTGATAGAGACCTAGAGGATTTGTCAGAAACCTTAAAAGAGGAAATCGAAACTTTTTTCTATGGCAAAAGAGAAACACCTAAACTTGCCTTTACGGGAGTGGGAGTTTTTGAGTCTAAGCGAAAAAAGCTACTTTATTTAAATCCATATTATGATATCGATCTTGTGTACTGTTCTGAGATGGTTACAGATATTTGTAAAACATATATTCCTAAAACTGTAAGATATAATGAAAACAAAAGACAATTCTTACCTCTTGGAGTTTTTTTTAGAGATGAGGAACTTCAAATTGTTTTAGAGAATGCTAAAGAAGAGTTTACCCATAATAGTGAGCTTCCGATTGAAAGTATCAGTCTTTATGAAAATAAAATGGGCATCTGGTTTGAAAAAGAAACACTTGTCAGTTTTGAAGAGAATGAAAAACAGTTTTTGCAATTAAATCATCACGTCTTATAATAAGGACTATGAATTCAAAAAACTTTTTACTTCTTCTTTTCTTATCTACACCTGCTCTAGGAAATAGTTATATTCCTTATGCTACAACTCTTCCAGATCAGGCCTTGGAAATATCTCTTGATACCAGTTATTTCAAAACTACTGAGAAAAAAGATGTAGATGGTAATGCTGTAGAGATGACTGAAGATACTTCTCATCAAAGAGTCGACTCAGACCTGATCTTAAAATACGGTTTAACAAATCAATTAGAGGGACATCTGGGATTTCGCTTTCGATTAATTCAAGCTAAATTTTTTGAAACAGTTGATAGTGTTGAAGATGAATATTCACTTACTCGCTCTGGTTTTGAATCTTATTTCGTGGGATTTAAGTATTCGTTTCAAGAAAAAGAAAGAGTGAAGTATGCCATTCATGGATATTATCGGTTTCCAACTTATTCCCAAGAATACTATGTGGATAATACAGCACCAGAAGTTCTGTCCTTCGGTGAGGCATCTCGAGACTATGGAGCTGGGCTAAGCGTTTACTTTAAGACCACCTCAAATAATGTTTTTGATTTTACCACGACCTATCGATCACCTAGTGAAGATCTAAGTCAAGAGCAGTTTACAAGACTTCAATTTGCTTTGGTTTGGAATTATGTGAGTCTTTATGCAGGAGTAGAAAATCTTTATTCTTATGGCAATGATGCTTACTCTTCAACCCCTGAAGAAAAGCCAGCTGTCTTGCAAGGGGAGTCATATATGTTTAATAGTGTGAATAGACAATGGACAGCACCTTTGGCGGGTATGGGTCTTGCTCTTGGTAATCTTTGGCGTATTAAAGTCGAATATGCACAAGTTACAGAAGGGGTAAGCACAGACCTAGGGCCACGAATTAGTTTTTTTATTGCTCGCAGAGATATGCCAGCTAGGACTGAATTTAGTCGAAGAAATTCTGAGTTTAAACAATACCGAGTTGAAGCTAATGTACTTGAAGTTTCTAAAAATAGAAGTGTTGTTGTTATTGATCAAGGGTTAAGTAAGGGACTTGAGAAAGGCAATCGAGTAGATTTTTATTATTTTGATTTTGTGGGGGGAGATGAATTAATCGCAACTGGCTCTATCGTTCAAGTTAAGGCCACCAGATCCTTAGTTCAAATTGTAAAAAGGTATTCTAAAAAACGTCTTGAGTCAGGTATTATTGCTCGTGCTGATGAAATTATCGAATCTCCTTAGTCTGACAACAAAGCTTGGCTATAAAATTATTTTTTCTACATTTTTTAACTTCAATTTGAGAATTAAGTTAAATAGATTACAATAGAGACATAAAAGGAATAATTCATGATGTTGAAATTGTATGTATTTACCCTGTTGGTTTTATTAGCACCCCAAACTTATGCTAAGAGGTTTTCAAGTGGCTATGCCGAATTTGAACTACCTTCTGGTTGGAATTGTATGAATGAGGGAAGTGAATGGGTCTGCCAAAGTGAAGACGGTAATCGTAAAAAAGAGGCCATCATTATTCTTGCTGCTAAAAAAAGAGGAAAACAAGATACATTACAAGAGTATCAAGCTTATTTAAAGCAACCAAAAACATATCAACTACCTGGAGCAAAAGCACAAAGATCGGATCCAAAATCCGTTAAGATGACAACGATTAACGGAATTGAATGGGTAGATGCACTTCACCTCGCCTCAGAGGTTCCAGGTTTTTATACCAGATACCTTGCTGCTGTTAAGGCCGACATTGGTGTGGCAGTAACTTTCTCTGTTACAAAATCTCTATACAATGTTTATAAGCCAATCTTTGATAATATTATCGCTTCAATGCGTATCTTTAGAGATGCAAAACTCAACCTTGCTGGAATTCGTAAAGCAGGAGCTGGTGGAGAAAACTTTAACGATACGGTTTTTGAAACTCAGCCTAATAATATGAATCTTGCTGCTAATAAAGTTAAAAAGCGTGAAGATAATGCAGCTGGTGAAGATGATCTTATTTTATTTGCCGCCATCGGAATTGTTGGGTTTCTTGTTCTGATGAAGCTTAAAAAAGGTGGAAAGAAAAAGGTGGCAAAAAAGAAGAAAAAGAAGTCATCTAAAGAAGCATAATGCACCTGTTTGCAGCTAACTATTTAATTTAAAGTTCTATATTCTGGCCTCCAATTTGCTCCAATTAAAGTTAGCAAGGAGGCCATAAATGAAAACCCATCTCTTCTTATTTCTCATTTATTTTCTAATCGTATCTTAAATTTGCCAAAGATTTCTGGCATTTATCCCAGTATCTTTAGCGTAAGTATCTAATTTTACGCTTATCTCATATTCTCTCATCAAAAAATGAGAGAATATTATAGTAGATCGATCAGTTGACCGATAAGCCTATTGAGGTATGCGTATGAAAAAACTAGTTTTTCTTATTTTTGTTTTAAATATTTTTTCTGCTTATGGAGAGGATAATGGCGTTCCTGCGCATTTAGAAAAATTAGCTAAAGACACCTACAATAACTGTATCGAAGAAGATGGAAAAGATCCAAATAATGAAGATGATAAAGCTGACTGTTCTAAAAAAGCTACAAATGCTTGTGTTGCGGAGGGGAATGATTGTGATCTGTATGTTAAAGGTTTAATGGCAGGTGATAGTGATAAAAATATTGATGCTGTAATTCAAACTTTTACTCAAATTGCGAATTCTAATCCGGATAATTTAAAAGTGAATTTATCGATAAATAAAAGAACTGCTTGGGATTGTTTTAGTCTTGTTAAAGAAGATTATTTATCAGATGATC
>CAYFHZ010000335.1:0-4377 GCA_964342535.1 uncultured Bacteriovoracaceae bacterium
GATCTAAACTCATATATACCTCAAGATAAGTTTATATATCTTATCGGAATGAAAAAATAGTTTCTTAATGGAAATTGGTTAACTGACTCATTTTAGAGGTTATCCACATCTGCAGATAACCTCTAAAATAATTATTTTGGTAAATTACAACCAGGTACTTCTAGCGAAAGTTCTTTTTGTGCTGTTAAGCAACTATAGACATCATAAGTTTGTTGTCCATAACGTAATCCTTTTTGCACAAAATAGTTTCCAGCAGAGTCAACTTCACATGGGTTATTCATTGTACAACGTTCACCTGATACATTTGAAGTATTATTTATGGCAATAACCTCTCTTGTTGCCGTTGCGATAATTGGCGAGCCAGATGTCCCTCCTATTGTATCACACCCCTTTGTATAACGAATAGAATCTGTAAATGTCCAATCAGCTTCAAGTAATGAATAAACAAAACCATCAATTGCGCAAGAATATCCTCTTTCCCAATATCCAGATATAATCTCGATATTCGTTCCCGCAACTGGACGTTGTGAAGAAAGACTTAGGGCCGTAACGCCTGTTCTTTTCATAATTTCATTATAAGTTTCATCTAATTCATAAAGGGCCATATCTGTATCAGTCATGGTAGCGTAAATGATTTTAGTTGCAGTTATATTAAAAAGTGTTTCAGCATCTTTAAAAATTTTCATTCTACGATTAACAGCTTTATTAGACCAAACTTCTCCAGGTTTTAAAAAACCACCAAATAGACCTCGAGGAACACAATGTCCATTTGTCATAACGATGGCCATGGCGTCATTAGATTGGCCTTCTAACTTGATAAGACTTCCTGAGCAATTATTTAACTTAACAATTCCTTCAAAATCATATGTATCGGTTTGAAGATTTTTAAAAATAAGAGATGGTCTAAAGTTTAGGTCATTAACAGGTGCTTCTGGGAAAGCAAAAGCATTTACACTAACTGAAAGTAGTAATAAAGAAATTAATTTTAATTTTCTCATTTTGATTCCTTTTCTTGTGAATTTGTAGAGGTACTCTATACGTAGATAATAGAAATGACCAATAAAACAGTTTAGTGCAAACACTTGTTCCGATCGCACTGCGCAACTCTGTAATAAATCCAACAAGATAAAGCAAAAACAACTTAATGCTTTAGTTATATTGTGATATTTATAGCTTAGATATTAAGAGTTTTGTTAGGAAGAAAATGAAAAAAAATAGCTTACTAGAAAGTATTGACCCAATATATATAGAAAATCTGCAATCTCAAAATCATTTTTCTGTTTTTAGTGTAGAAGATGATTATCAAATTCTTATTGTTAGAGGATTTACAATCGATGATGATGAACTCGTTTTTAACTCTAAAGGCTTTATCATAACGAAAGAGCATGACGTTTACATGTACTCAGATGGAAAACTTATTAAAAATGAATTAAAATTTCATGACTTAGATGAAATCTTAGAACCTATCTATGAGAAAAATCTTAAGATTATTGATGAGCTCGTTAGAGAGGTTGATCGTCTTGAAGATAGCCTTTTTGACAGAAAGACCTCCAGAATCTTTATGGATAACTGGTTTGACCTTAAAAAATTATTATCTCGAATTGAGCGTTATTACTCACGAAATCTTGTTGTTCTACAAGCACTACAAAAGTATTATGTTAAAGAAAAAGATTTTTCAAAGTCTAGCTTTCAAGATTTTTTACATGACGTAAACTATACAATCCACCATGTTGAAACTCAGACAAATAGACTTGATGCCATTTATAATTATCATGGATCTATAAAAAGTGATAAGTTAAATAATAACTTATATGCCCTAACAGTACTCTCTGCAGTCTTTTTACCACTCAATTTAGTAGTTGGTTTTTTTGGAATGAATACTGAAAATTTATTTTTCAAAGATAATGTACATGGTACTCAGTATGTTGTTTTTATTTTAATAGGTATGTTCTTACTTGCTTTTGTAGGTATTCCTCTCATTAGACTAATGGATAAATACCTTCTTCGTTTCATCCTAGGCAAATCCCATATCTATAGAAAGGTTTCTAGCAAGATTAATAAAATTGAAGAGATTTTAAAAGTTGATTAGTAAGACATCTTTAGGTTTGTACATCTAAACTCTTAAAATTATAAAACTTTCTAAATACACCTAGATCGAAACATTTCAGAATTATTTTTCACCAATGCAAATAAATTTTATTGCCCCCTGTAGACTTGAGTCGACACCTTTATTACACACTATCCTTCTCTCATTGATTAATATTTGCAACGTGATAAACATAGCGCACTGCAATATTGATCATTAGGAGAAAAAATGAAAAAGATGCTACTTGGAATTACACTATTAACTTCACTTACTAGCTTTGCAACAACTGATAGGGCCAGAATTCAAAATGTTATAAAGGGTTTAAAACAACAAGAAACTTCTTTAAATAAAACTGCACAATCAATTCTTGATGAAGCCTCTAGGCTCAAACAAAGAAGACAAAATTTAGAAATTACATTACAGGCACCTTCGACTTTCACATTCTCTGACAGAGGGATCGCTTTAAATGTCTATGGCGATGGATCGAAAAAAGGCTCTGATCCAATATCAGATGAAGACATAAGAAAAAAGGAGGAAGCCATTAAAGGTTGTACTAATCAAACTGGTGAGGATTTCAAACAAGCATATGATAACGCTATGAGAATCACATTACGTCAATGTCAAAAAGATTATTCATCATGTGACGAACTAGTTGATTTGAGAAATGTTTATTTTGATAATTCAGGGGATGATTTCTATTCGGGATTCTGCAAAGTTTCAGTAAAGTTGAAAGGATCTGGCCTTAGGATTGATGAATAGTTTTTGGAATTAACTTAACTTTAAATAAATGGAGTATAAAATGAAAAATTTTTTATTGAACTTAGCTTTCTTTTCCTTGATATCAAGCTCAGCATATTCTGAAACATGTCGTATTGCAGATACAATTATAAATGATTTACCAAACTACTACATGAGTAATGATGCCGTTAAGATGAACTTTACAAGAATGGAGCTATATGAAAAAAAATTTACTACGACAAAGTTAGATGAACTGAAACCTGGGGATTATGTCTTTGCACTTGTTAAGTCTTATGGCGAAAATGGTAGAGAACAATTTGGACTCTCTCATTGCTTACTAACAGGTTATTTAAGCTTAGCAACACTTGGTGAAGAAAAAGTTGAATGTATGATTCCTGATGATGTTATGGAAATTACAACCGTTAACTTAAGAAGAGTTGAAATTGCCCCAGACGGGAATCTAGATTTTCAAGTGATAGATGAGTTTCAAGTGAAGACAGAGTGGGCCGGGCCAAATTTACCTAATTTACATCAAAAGCTTAGTAGAAGAAGTAAAAATATGCTTCTTCCTTGCTCATACTACTAAGTATATTAAAACTATTATCTAAATAGTTGGAAATGAATATCAAGAAATAGATTTTAGCAACAACAGTACTTATATCAATTCTACACGTTGCAAGTAGTATGCAACATTTTGGTAAGGAGTAATTTACTCACGTCTTGCGCTGCGCGTCGGGCCGTGTTAAAAGTCCATTCATAAAAAAAGAATTGGACTCGTTATGCAGGAAGTAGATTTAAATAATATTAACAGATCTGTTTTTTTGTTTTAACGGCTAGACTGTGGAGGAAAAATGAAAATTGTACTATTAATGTTTACTTTATCACTAACATCACTAACATTTGCAAATGATCAAAGTAAATTATCAAAAATCCAAAGAAAACTCGACGTTTTGTCATCACTAGAATTTAGTCTTAGTGGAGATGAGGGATGTGAAAAAATTGCTGTAGTAAAGGGAGATTACTTTAATCACCCCTCTAGTTTAGATTTCAATATTGAAATTGGTAATTCAAAAAGAATGCTCATTTCAACCGGTCAAGTTTCTGAATATTGGGAACAGAATTATAATGACATTGTAGTAAATGACAATGAACTTAAATTTACGCTTAAAGGATCATCTCAAATTGCTGGTGGTGGATTAATTGGTTATGGTTCAAGAGTAAATATGAAATTTGATAAAGGCAATGAGATAACCTCTTTGTCTATATCTAACTATGAGAGTGATCTATATGGTACTATCTTATTTTTCTTATCTGGTTTAGAAGGTGCGCTTAGAACAACAACAATTAAGTGCCATAAATAATTCTAACCGCCTGACTACGGTGGGGAAGATCCCTCAAGATAGAGCTGATTATAATAATAAATAAAAATATTAAGATGACCTTGTAGACGTTTGGGGTCTTGGGAAACACACCAAGACCTTCTTACAAGTGTTGAAACACTATCTCTCATCATTGCTAGAGTATGATCGATTGTAAAAATGGGATCGTGCTTG